>NZ_NPDQ01000012.1 GCF_002812125.1 Leptospira brenneri | reverse complement strand
TTCTTTTGGAAACAGTATTTTCCATTCTGATCGCTCCTATCTACATGATTTATCATAGTATCTTTGTTTTTTCTGTACTGTTTAACAAAAGAATCACTTGGGGGCCACAAAATAGAGACGCAGGTTCGGGATATCATATCAGCTATATCCTCTCCTCTTTTTTTGGTGTGACTATTTTAGGATTTGTTTCTGCTTATATTAGTTACTCGCATTCCACAATGTTATTCCTATTAACAATGCCCATCTGGATTGGATGGATTCTTGCAATCCCGCTTGTTTTGTTTACCGGTAAGGAACAAAAAGTTCTCGGCAAAATTTTAGATTCTTCTTTCTGGAATCCGAATCTTTCTTTGATCCATCGTTTGGAAGAGGAACTGCGGACACACAAAAATAGTTATTTAGAAGGTAGGGAATTTTTCTTTGCTTTAATCCATCCGGTATTTCGCAATGAACACAAACAACTGCAAGGGAACAAACAGTATCAATCCAAACTTTCCAAATCAACAGAAGAGGATTTAGAAACCTTATTACACCAAGGACCAAAGGTTTTGGAAAGAAAATCTCTTTTAAAAATTTTATCGAACAGAGAACTACTCGATTCGTTTTACCAAAAATTCTGGACTTCCAAAAAAGAAACCTGGGCGAGTGAATGGAAAACCGTTTGGAAAGAAATCAACCCATCTTTTTTTCCATCAATCTCCAATAGTAAGAAGAACGATTCAAGTCCTCAATAAAACCGCAGTGTCCCCCCTTTGATTCAATCACTACTTCCAAATAGGAAGAAGCGGGGATCTCTGTAAATTCTTTCCAAGGAATGACAGGATCATCCATAGAAGTTAGAATGGTTGTGGGGATACGAATTGATTTAAAAAACAACTCATTCAATTTATATGAATCAAAGTATTCATCTACAGAAGAAAAATGAGAAAACTCTTTTACCATTTTTTCTGTTAAGTGCATCACAGATTGGTAATCATCTAAATCATGAAAAGAATACAAATGCGGAAAGAGATTTGCTTTTTTTACCAAAGATGATTTCCAAGAATTTAAAAAGTATTTCCGTAGGAAAGGATGTTCATCCATTTTCACAGTTGCCCTTTTCGGATCCAGAGCTGGACTAAATGCAAAACAATGTTTTAAACCAGAAATCTGGTCCCCTACTTTTGCAAGGGAATGTCTAGCCGCCATCCTGAGTACAAAGTTTCCGCCAAGTGAAAACCCAGCCAAATAAACGGGAGTTTTCGATCCAAAAAAACCCACAAGTTCCTTCACCGCCTCATAAGTTTCCACAAGCAAACTACCGTTAAAGATTCCTTCATTCAAATGATGAGTATCGCCATGGTCTCTTAGATTCAGTCGATATACAGAAAAACCTTTTTGTAGAAAATGCCTCGTAGTTCGTACGATATAACTAGAATGGATGCTGCCTTCCCAACCATGAACCAAAACCACAAGACCTTTCGGATTTGGCACATTATGAATTTTTGCAAGTAAGGTAGTACCGTCTTTAGCTTTGACCGATTTCCATTCACCAGCGATCGAACGACCATATCTCTTGTCTGCCTTTGATTTAAAGGAAGCCATAAAGGACTGGACCATAGCTCCAGAGAGGATAGGGATTGGTTTAAAAAGACTCATAGCAGTTCACCCAATTTCAAAGGGGTCGAGAATAGTTTCAATAAATTATCCAAGTTGGGCCAAGGGACCTGGGTTTCCATTGACAAAGCCCCAATCCAGGTCAAAATTCGAATATGAAATACTTATTTCTTCCTATTCTTTTTATCCTCATCACCTGCCAAAGTTATATGCCTTGGAAATCAGAATGGAAAACAATTAATGGAACCGAAATATTCTTTGCCGCTGTTACGGCTAAAGCAAGCCCACAAGCCATTGAGTCCGGAAGTTTAGCCATGAGACGGAGTACTTGTGTCAATGCAACCAACCTCCTCTCCACATCTCCAAAACTAACAACAATCCTATTAGAACAAGAATCAATCCAACTCGATGAAGTAGAAACAAAAGACCTTGGAAGATTGATTGCCACTCACAAAATCAAACCAAAACAAGATTCTTGTCAATCAGAAGGGAGTAGTTACTTCTTCGCCAGTCCTGCCTGGGAAAGTTGCCAATGTCTCTACGCCATCGAATACCCAGGAGGAAGAAAACAATTCCAACAAGATATAACTCAAGTTAAATGAATAATCGCGACAAAAACAAACACATTTCAGCTTGGGTTTGATTTAAATCGTTCCCAATAGGAAAGTTGCAAACCAGTCAAAACTTCAGGCCCCCCAAGGGGAGCAAGGCTCACTCTGGTGGTTAAAGAAAGCCTCTCCTCACTCCAAGCCAAAAACGCAAGCCACTCATCTCTCTCATTTTTAGATCCAGCATTCTGATTGGTTCGGATGTAATTTTGTATATTAGTATCTAATTGGTATTTAGAAGAAGGCTTCGTATCCACAACCAATTCAGACTTGGATCGAAAGCCGGAAGAGGGTCTTTCTTTCAAGGGAAGCGGATGCCTTTGTTTTGGATTTAAATCCAATTCAGATCCCTTTTGAGAATTAGGAAGTAATGGTTTTAAAAATCGTTTTCTTCCATCAAACCCAGTTTGTTTCAAAAGTCCCTTTTTTTTCAACTGCGAAACCAATCGAGAGATGGTATCACGTTTCAATCGTAATACCATTCCGAGGTATTCATTCGAAGCAAAACATCCGCCCTTAGCATCCAAAGAAACGATCTCTGCATACAACTTAGTTTGGTTCGGAGTGAGCCCTAGATCCTCCATCCATTGCGCAACCCAAACACCAGTTCTCTTTAATTCACTCATAACTTCCCCTTGGTCCAACAAAAACCTCCGGTCACCAAGATTCTGTTCTTGGTTTTGTAACAGCGACCAAAACAAACCTTCGGCGCCGTTGCATTAAAATCGGGAAGTCCTTTCGAACGTCCCTTGGTTTGGAATTCTTTTTGAATTCCAGGTGATGTATATTAGCGGCATTTAAGTGGAAGACCGCTTTTTGAACGAGAGACACCTCCCCCATTCAAAACTCTAGAGACATCCGATTCCATTTTTTGTCAACAACTAATGAGACATAATTCCAACAGACCAAAGCCACGAGTTTCGCAATTGAAACAGAAACCGAAAGGAAGGTCTTATTTCGAAAAAGGAGGAGGGGAGTTTCAATGAGTGAACTAGAGAGAGGAGGAAAGTCTCTCTGAACTGCTTCCACACAATCCAGAGAGTTTACATCACCCGGTTAAAGGGGTTAAGATCAACTTACAAGTTTCTAACAAATAGTACAAGAATTTTTTATCCCAAGTTCCAATAAAAAATAAGGGCGCATCGAATCCCACCCAAACAACCATTTTTTTCAAAACCGACCAGGCTCTTCGCTCCAATCTTTCGCAAATGCGAAAGGATTTCCGCTGCGATCCTTTGCGTTTATATCCCAACAAAACAAAACTTTTAAACCTTAACCCTGGCCTTAGAAAGTACGCCGGCGTACTTTCTAAAAAACATTTCATTTTATGAATTTTCGTTGCAGCAAAAAGTACCAAAACCAGACTTATTTTGCAATGAAAATCATAACAGTTGCCAATATCAAAGGCGGAACCTCCAAATCCACAACTGCCATCCACCTGGCCTTAGCACTTTCCAAAAAAGGATCTACCCTGGCAATCGATATGGATCCCCAGGCAGATCTTTCTGATTTCTTTTTCCCAGAAGAACCAGTAGAGTTTTTCGATTCAGGAAATACCCTTTCCGTACTAAATGCAGAAACAACACTCGCCGAATCCGTAAAAACTTCCAACAATATTGACGTATTACCTTCTATCATCGAACTCTCTGACTTAAGTTACTTAGCATCTAAAGATTTTTCCATGATCCCAAGGCTAAAAAACATTCTTCTTAAGGCAAAATATGATTACGTGATCATAGATACTCCCGGCTCCGGCTCTTCCGAAAACATTGCATCTTACCTACCCGCTTCAGTGATCCTCGTCCCAGTCACTCCCTCAAAATGGGCGGTTCGAACCGTAGCTCAGGTTCTCAAAAAAGTAGATGAAGCAGAAAGGTTTGATGAACAATCCAAAAAAAAATCAGTAATGATCCTCCCCTCTCAATGGGGAACCTCGCAAAAACAAATGGATCTTCTAGAAAAATTAAATACTATCAAAACCTTAAAAATTTTAGAACCGATCCCAAAAAACGAAAGTATTCGGGACCGAACAGAGACAGGAAAACCTCTTCAAGAAGGAAGTGCCCCTTGGAAAGCTTTCGAAATCTTAGCGGAGAAATTAAAATAAAGTACGCCGGCGTACCTTACACATTATGAAAACTAAAACGAGTTACAACCCAGCAGACATCCTTTCAAGAGCAAGCGCCAGAACCACATCCCTAAACCCATTTCTAAAAGAAGAGGGAACCGTCATTCACAATGCCATTGAAATCCCAATTGATCAAATTCTAACAGAAAACAATCCTAGAAAAACTTTTAACGAAACCACCATCAGGGAACTCGCCGAATCAATTTCTCAATACGGACTTTTACAACCAATCGTTGTCAGAAAAAAAGCCGGCAAATACGAATTAATTAATGGAGAAAGAAGATTTCGAGCCCATAGATTTCTCAAAAGAAAAACCATCCTTGCCATTGTTAAAAATGTAGAACAAATCGACATTTCCAAACTACCAGAAATCAAACTTGTGGAGAATTTACAAAGAGAAGATTTATCGGAATCCGATTTGGCTCTTTCATTACAGGAACTAAAAGGAAGACACAAAGAAACAAACGAACAACTAGCAAAAAGAATCAACAAATCCGCCCAGTGGGTTAAAACCAAAATTGCCCATGCAGAAATTCTCAAAGAAACTGCTACAAACCAATCTACTGACAAAAACCATCCGATCTTTCAAATACCAACGAGTTTATTTACTGAAATTGCTCCCCTAGATGTAACCAATAGAAAAAAGGCCATTGACTACCTCATCAAAGGTTTAGAAAAAAAAGGGGACTTCCCTTCTAGAAATGATTTACGAGAATATGTTCGTCCTTTAAAACCAATCAAAACAAAACAGGCCAAACCAAAACTAGGGAATTTGGAACTAAAAGATTTAAAAAACAAACTTCTAAAAATCAAAGAAAAAATTTCTTTGTTACAGAATGAAAAAACCATATTAGAAGAAGCCATTCGTAAATATAAAAAATAACACAGCAAATAGAACCTTTTTAGGAACTAAAAAAGAAATCTAAAAAATATCTTTTTTTTATGAATCAAACAAGAAAAAACTTGTACTCTTTTTGACCATAGGCTAAACTGTTTTTAATCCTTAACCGGGTTGAACAATCAGTGCCCTGGGAAGTGTGGTAGCGACCCGGGGCCATTTCCCCTCTTTCGAATCAAAAGCCGAACCAACCAAAGTCCTCTCCTTCCCGAAACCTCCAACCGACTGGTAATGAGACCTCGGTCGAATTATGTCTCATTTTTCGATTGACATTTTTCCCATTCCTGTACATATAGGGAACGTTCGGGTCACACAACCGAACACGGCTCTACCACTATGCCGTTATTGTTCAAACCGGAATTTCTAAAAAAGTTCCGAAGGGACGTTCGTTAAGAACTTCCAAATTTCTTTTCTCTAGATTGACCGAAGGTTTGTATCATTCAAAACAAACTTTGAATCTTTAGAGTAGGGGAGTTATGCACAAAAAAAGTGCATTGGCAAAAAATATCCAAACGCTCGTAGCCGGAGATGTGTTCGCTTGGATGAAGGAACCTAAAATGAAAACAAATCGAACAGGAATTTGGATTCCCGTTTGGATTGAGAACCTAAATCTTTCTCATAGCCAAACTAAATTGTATGCAGAAATTGTCTCCCTGCACGAGAAGGGTGGATGTTTTGCGTCTAACCGATATTTTGGCGAAGTTTTGGGCCTTAAAATGGATACGATCTCCAGACTCATTACTTCGTTAAAAAAATTAGGACTTCTAGAACAAACCGGCTTTGATGGTAGAAGACGTTTTTTAAAACCAATTTTCTCGGTATCATCCCCTAAAGAATTGCCGAGCAACGAAACAGCCTTGGAAAAAAATCCAATACAAACCAAAAAAGGGAACGTATTCAAAATCCAATCTGCTACCTTACAAAAATCCAATGCTGGTTTGGACAAAAATGAGGTTGCCTATAGTAGTACAATAAAGGTACAAAACACTGTACAAAAGAAAAATTCTTGGGAAGAATTTAAAATTTGGAGCGAGAAGACACTCTCAAAAACCACATACTTTCAAATTGCCCAGTTCCCTTCACCGGAATCTTTACAAGGTAGTCTACGTTTGATTTGGAAACAGTGGTTAGAATCAAAATCATTACTTCCTCTGGGAACGGTTCCCTTATGTTAAATTTTTATTAAGTGAGTCTTATCTTGGCAGATTTAAATTTATTTGATTAGGATTAGTTAAATTGAAAGTTTATAAACATACCAAAACAGGAAATTTGTATTTAAAATTGGATGAGGTCAAAAACTGCACCAATGCAAATGATGGGCAGGAGATGGTTTTATATTGTGAATATAATAAGGAGAATCCTTTGAAGTTCGTAAGAGAAAAAAAGGAATTTTTGGAAAAATTTGAAGAAGTAAAGATTTAAAGAAGGTTTAAAGTTCTTAGATGGAAAATTTTAAAATATCTTCCGCCATTTCAGTTTTCGTTTTATTTAGGACTTTACTCTCTGTTTCTGGAAAATCTGTCTCAATACAGAGGTTGCTATAACCATGTACTAAGGACCAGGCCATCAGTGCAAAACTACGATGGTTTTCCTTTCGGCGTTTCGTTTTTAGATAAAATCTGCATCCGTGAACAAGAATTGCGTAAGATTTTAGTTTCGAACGTTTTAAGATTGTCGATTCATTCGTTCGTTTGGTTTGGAACATCAAACGATAATAATTGGGATTTCTAATTGCAAATTGGACATAAACAAGCCCTAATTTAACAAAATAACCATCTGGATCTTTGTTATTTTGCGGTACCCTTTTTTGCAAAGACCCAAGCCTATCAAATCCGATAGAAGCTAGGATTTCTAAAACCTCTTCTTTGTCTTGAAAGTGTCTGTATACGGCTGCATGAGAGACTCCAGAAAGAGTAGCAACTTCTCTCAGAGAAAAATTAGAGGCCCCCTTTTTTTGTAATAGTTTATGACAAGATTTTATAATAGAATTTTTTAAATCGCCGTGGTGATAGGACCTGCGTTTCACAGTATAAATTTTTCAAATAAGTTACCATTGGCAACATTTTTCTTGAAATAAAACCTAATAATGTTACTATTGGTAACATATGGAGATTGTTTTATGCAAACACTCACTACCGAAGAAATCCAAAAGATCTTAGAAGAAATGACTGTTAATTTCAATCATGGAGGGAGAAAGATTACTGTACCGCCTCCTATCTTTCTCGCGATGAAGGCTGAAATTTTATCCTATACAAAAGGAAAAAGTATCACAGTTGCTTTCCCTGTTTCTGAAGACCAAACCAATCCCATGGGGATGATGCAGGGTGGGGTCATTGCCGCAGCCTTTGACAATGCCTTTGGTCCTTTGAGTTATCTCGTCGCCAAACGTCCAACAACTACGATTGATATGAATATTCAATACATCCGAGGAGTTGCCGTGAACCAACGAGTCATCGTTAAGGCATCTGTGGAAGCCAAAGGATTTTCTACAATTCATATGATTGGAGAAATGCGCACAGAGAAGGACAAACTTCTTGCTACAGCGACAACAAACTTACTGATTTTAAAAATTCCTGGTGGGGTAGGGGAATAAAGATTAGGTTTTATAATCGTATCTTTCTAAAACCATTTCAATGATTGTAGGAGTGCAAATCGTTGTGTCATTAAAATGTTGGCTCATAATTACACCGTGAAGAAATGTTTTGATGAGGATCATTTCTTTGTCAGGTTCTTTGATTCCGTAGGATCGAAATCTTTCTCTCATTGCCTCTTTAAAAGGGGCAAACCGTTTCTCGACACTTTCCATCATCTTTTTGGAAAGTGAGACAGAACCGGGTTGAAAAAGACATACAGAAATCAAAATCATGGTTTTTCGTTCTTCTTTTGCAAATTGAATGGAACGATTAAAAAATTCCCTTACATATTCTTTGGCAGAAAGATTGGGAGGAATATTATTATAAAACTTCTCTTGTTTCGCAAGATAACTGTCTATGATTTGTTCAAAAATTTGGTTTTTACTTTTGAAATAATTATAAGCGAGACCTTTTGAAATTTTTGCATGATTTGCAATCATTTCCATTGTAGTTTGAGAAAAGCCATGTTTTGCGAACAATACAATCGCTGAGGAAAGTATCCTTTCTATGGATTTTTCCCTGGCTTGTTGTTTTTTATTCTCTGACTTTTGTGACGACTTTATAGGCACTGACCTTACCGTTCTGGAACTTCCGAATTTCGCAAACACTTTTTAATACCAAATTGGCTAGATTGGAGAATTAGAATTCACTTGGAAGTCTGAGGTCTTCCCTGTTTTTGGTCTATATGAGTTCATTCGAATCCGTAACTGTACTAAAATCAGCCAATATTTATTTCAACGGGAACGTTACTAGTCGGACAGTTTTATTCCCTAGTGGGGAAAAGAAAACCTTAGGAATTATGATGCCTGGGGAATACGAATTTGGAACCGACCAAAAAGAAATTATGGAAATCCAATCAGGAAAACTCTCTGTTTTGTTGCCAGGATCCGAGACATGGCTCCAAATCGACGGTAAGTCTGAATTTGAAGTCCCTGCTGGATCCAAGTTTAAACTTAAGGTTCAAACAGTAACGGATTATTGCTGTTCTTACGTTTGATCCACAATTTCCGCTGAACCGGCATTGTTTTTCACTGAATTGATGCCGTTTTCACAAGCTTGTTTAGAGGAATATCCTTCGCTAGAGGCAATGATTTCTCCGTTGCCTGCTTTGAGGCGAAAACGAAATTCTCCTGATTTATCTTTGTAAATTTCAAATTTTGCTGACATAAATCTATCTCCTTGATTTGCCAAAACTATTTACCATTTAGGGATTTTGGCAATACGTTTTCTTCGTAATTTTGATTTTGAATTTCGCGAACTGTTGGGTCCAAAAGATTGGCATTAGACCTGTTATATGCCCGCGATCTCCTTAGGCAGAATTAATTTATTTCTTTTGGTTTTCCTTTGTTTGTCTTGTGGCACAAAGTTTCCGGAACGTCCTCTCATTCAATATACATTCGAAACAAAAACTTTGGAACAGGTTCTCTCTGGATCTGCTGTTTGGTCCAAAGCCCATGAATTAAAATATAATTTTGGTTACTGGAAACCTTTTGTTTGGGTGAAATTTGATCTGGTAAATTCGTCTGAAGAAATTTGCGATTATATCTTAGAACTTGAATCTCCCTGGGTCGACAATGTTTTGTTAGGTTGGGATGAGAATGGGAAGGTTGTCGAAAAAAGGTTTGATGGTTCACGTGCTTTTTCTGACAGAGAAATCCAACATAGAAACCCGGTGTACCGCTTTTCCTTAAAACCACTAGAGAAAAAAACAATTTATGCAAAGATTCAAAATTCCGGGATTTTAAGCGCTCCTTTCCGGATTTGGCGGATCGATTCTTTTTTTGATCGAATGGAAAGGGATTATATTGCCAACGGAATCTACTTTGGAATTATTTTTGCTTTGTTATTATACAATCTATTGATTTACGTGAGCGTTAGAGAGAGGGCTTATGTATACTACTGTTTGTATTTGGCAACTTTGGCAGTAAATTATTCACTACTAGGTGGATTTTTTAAACAGCTTCTTGTTCCTGATTTGGCCATGTCAGTAAAGCCCTATCTTTATGTTTCGGTAAATACTTCTTTGACTTTTGTTGGATTGTTTTCGTTATCTTTTCTGAATTTAAAAAAGGTAAATCCGTTTTTACATCGTTTGGTTTTGTTTAGTGTAATTATCTTTGGTGGGATGGCAATTTTATCTTTTGTTTTGCCTCACAACTGGATAGAAGTTTCTTTTATTTATACATTTCCTTATATCTTTCTTTTGCTTATGTCTGCAGGAGCTTATTCTTATGCAAAAGGTGTGAAGTCTTCTTTGTTCTTTCTTTTTGCATGGTTTACTTTGTTTGTGGGAGTTATCTTTGATTCGTTAACTAAGGCTTCGCTAATTCCTTCGACAACCTTTGGTCGGTATGGAGTTCAAATTGGAACTGCTTTTGAAGTGATTCTGTTTTCTCTTGCTTTGGGTAGAAGGTTACGTTTTTTACTCGAAGAAAATCTTCTTGCACAAAATCAGTTAACAACGATTAAAAAAGATTTAGAAACAGCAAGAAAGATACAAATGCGAATTTTACCGGATGGATTGCCTAAAAGTCAAAAGTTATCTATGTTTGTATCTTACCATCCTCTTTACGATGTAGGCGGAGATTTTTATGATTATTTTGAGTTTTTAGATGGGTTTGGACTGGTCATTGCTGATGTGACAGGTCACGGGGTGAGTGCAGCCCTCGATTCTTCTACTGTTAAGATTGCATTTCATAATGCAAAGGAGTTTAAAGAGTCGCCAAAAGAATTAATTTCTGCAATGAACAAATTTCTCTGTTCAAGCCTAAGCGCTCGGTTTGTCAGTGCGGCTTATTTTTATTTAGATTTTAAACAAATGAAATTGTATTTTTCTTCAGCAGGAAATCCCCCCTTTGTTCTTATCCGCAATAGAGAAATAGAATCATTTGAATGTCCTGGGCTTCTTTTGGGTGTGAGACCAAATTTCGAATATGAACAAAAAGAAATTGATTTGGAAGAGGGGGATCGAATTCTTTTTTTCACCGATGGTTTGTATGAAAATTTAAGGCCTGATGAAGAACCCGATACAATTTTGTTTCCTGAAATCCGACCATTAGTAGATTCTTCGCAAGATGTATTTCACTCTCGTTTGATGAACAGATTGTCCGCAATGCGGAAAACTTCAAAGGATGATATTACTCTTGTTTCAGTTGATTTGATAAAAAAATAGTTTTTGGCTCGGTATTTTAAATTTCAGTTCACTTTGAAATAAATACTTGCTAAAGAAGTGTGGTTTGGGTTTGAGTTGTCTACCATTCATGTTTAGTTCTCTTGCTAAAATTCTTAGAAGTAGTATGTTCTACCCCGCTGTCATTCTCTTCTGCGTTTCTCCTCTTTTTTTGATAGGGGTATTCCCTGATTACTTTTATCGAGAGTATGAGATTGGGTATTTTTTAATTTTTCACAATGTTACAGAAATCTTCAGTGTGATTGTTTCCTTCTCAATTTTTGGACTTGGATATTATTCTTATGCTCAGAGTAGAAACGCACATACTTTGTTTTTAGGAGTTGGGTTCCTTGTTGTAGGGTTGGTTGATTTTATGCATACACTTGGTTATGCAGGGATGCCTGATTTTATCACTGAAAACTCAGGAAATAAATCTTCCCAGTTTTGGATTTTCTCTCGTTTTGTTACAGCAATTGTATTGTTTGTTGCTATTTACATCAAACCGAATAGGAAATACAAATTGATCCGAGAAGGTTTTTTGATCTCTTGTTCCCTTTTACTCGTTTTTGTAATTTTTCTTTTGGTTATATTTTTTAATGATTGGATTCCGAAAACTTATGAACAAGGAAAAGGGTTAACGATTTTTAAGAAAAATGCTGAATATGTAATCATAACAATTCTTGTTTTGTCCTTGTTTGTCTATAGGAACGCAACTTTTTACACATCCAAAAAACAGTTAAGATATTATTTGGCGGCTTTCATTGTTTGTATTTTTAGTGAGATGGTTTTTGTTTTATATACAAGTGTTTTTGATGTTTATAACGTAATAGGCCATATTTATAAAATCGGTGCCTTTTACCTGATTTACAAGGCAGTTTTTATCTCTGCGATTCATGACCCTTATGAAAGATTGATACAAACCAACCAACTTCTCTCTAAAGAGGTTGAAGAAAACAAAATTAATTCTGAGAAAATAAGGAAGTCGTTACAAGAAAAAGAGAATTTAGTAGCAGAGATTTTTCATAGAACTAAGAACTCGATTCAATTGGTTCGGTCTATTTTGATGATTCAAGCATCCGATTTTCCTGAGGATAAAAATATTCAATCGATTGTCGAAGACACATCAATCAAAATTCAAACTATGTCTCTAGTGCATGATCATTTGTACGCAAATCAAGACCTAAGTGAAATTCGTGTATCTGATTATTTACAATCTTTGGTGGATATGATTCGCCAGGCATATCCACCTTCTGGTACAGAAATTAAAATCAATTTGCAAGTGGGAGATGGAGCTTTATTGTTAGATACTGCTGTTCCTCTTGGTCTTGTTTTTACTGAGTTACTTTCGAATAGTTTTAAATATGCATTCCCGAAGCTAAAAACAGGGGAGATATCGATTCAGTATTCCTTTGATGGAAATCGATGTTATTTGGTTTATAGTGATAATGGAGTTGGGTTGCCCGTAGGGTTTGACTTGCAGAAACAGAAGAAGTTGGGTCTTAGTTTGGCAAAAATTATCGCCGAAAAACAAATGGGAGGAACCTTGAGCATCGATGGTGCTCAAGGTTTTCGAATGGAATTTAATTTTCCAAATGATTTATACAAGAGAAGGATTTAAATACTCTCTAGTTAACTGGAACCAAATAGACGACTGCGGAATTCCTGGTTTTCGTTTTCCAAACATTTGTAAGATTAGTTCTCCTTCGTTATCAAAAACTTCAACGGAAGTCACTAAACCGTCTCTTGTTGGTTTGTCGACTACCCAGACGGATTCAATTTTATCGGTTCGAAGATGTAAATTAAATTCAGGATCGAGTACGTTAAACCAAGGCCCCATTGGCTCTAGTCGTTGGATTTTTCCCGTGTGAATTTGAATCATTCCAGGGTTTCCAACAAAAATCATGATGTCTAGTTCACGTTTGCTAGATTCTTGCATTAGATTTAAAAAGTCTTCTGTAGAAATTTTGAACGTAAACTTACCACTTGCTGCTTGTAGTGAAAATTCTCGTGAATACTTAAATTTTCGAAGTAACGAAAAGAAGTCATGTGTGTCTTCGAGTTTGCTCCATGCTTCTAGAAATTGTGGAATTTCTTTAGAATCATTTGTTTCTGTTTTTGGTTTGGATGTTTTTGTTGGTGTAGTAAAAACTTGGGTTTCGTCTACAAATAGGGTTTTGATTTTTTCCCAACCAGCAGTTGAAGATTTATCTGTTTGATAAATTTTATGGACTGCTTCCCCTTTGGAGTCAAAAAACTGAAAGCTACGCATCACATCGTTTTCTTTCGGTTCTTCTGCATAAAACCCATACTTCCAATCATTTAGAAAAATGCGTAGGTCAATGTCTTCGCCAACAGCAAGAGCGGTTTGTCCATTTACTGAAATATCTTTGTAAATACCTTTTCTCTCGTGAACACAGGATTCGTTTCTGGTGAGAGCCATCACGTAACCGAGTTCTGTTGTGTTTAATAGAAAATCAGCCCAGTCAGGTTTTAATAGTTTGACTGATGGGCCAAGTTTGGTTGCCAGTAGCTCTGCTTCGCTTACGTTTAAATGTTTCGCAGCATCCCGGATTCTGAGTTTGGGCATTTCTTTTTTTAAATTTTCCCAAGCGTTTTTTAGATCAGTGTTCATACACTTACTCCTATTTTGTTTAATTTTGGTAATACCATGTTTACGTTATCGTTGATGATAACATCGATTTCGATGTTAAATACTGATTGAATGCCTTCTTCCGTAATGACTTCGTTTGGTGGTCCGCTAGCAAAAACCTTTCCGTCGGATAAAAAAGTAATTTTATCTGCATATCGAGATGCCAAATTGAGATCATGTAATATCATAAAAACACCATATCCTTTTTGAGATAGATGCCTGCAGAGTTCCAATACTTTGATTTGGTTTGGTAGGTCTAGGCTTGAAATGGGTTCGTCTAATAGAAGATATCTTGGTGGTTCTTCCCAGATTTGAGATAAAACTCGTGCAAAATGTGCTCTTTGTTTTTCTCCTCCAGAAAGAGTGTTGTAGTTCTGGTTTTTTTTATCTAAAAGATCTACAATTTCCAAACTTTGCAATGCGATGTCTAAATTTTCTGTATCGGAAGTTTCGTGAGGAAATCTTCCCAGCTGCACTATATCGAGACAAGTGAGAGGAAAATTGATTTCCGGGTTTTGTGTTAGAACTGCTCTTTGTTTTGCGATGGATTTGGCGTTTAAGGATTGAATGGGTTTCCCATCAAAATAAATGGAACCAGAACTAGGTCTTGTATCAGAAGAAAGTAGGTGAAACAAGGTTGATTTGCCAGCTCCATTTTTCCCCATAAGAACATGAAATTCTCCTGGTTCAATTGTGATGTTGATGTCGCTTAGGATGGTTTTTTTGCCAATTTGATAATGGATTAATTCGGTTTGAATGCTCATTGATAGTTTCCTCGTTTTCGTAATAAGCTGATAAAAACAGGTGCTCCCAGAAAAGACATAACCACACCTACGGGAATTTCTGTTGGTTGTACGACGGTTCTGCAAATCCCGTCTGCTAAACATAATACACTTGCACCAAGGATGTAACTTGCAAATAGTAAGGTTCTATTGTCTTGGCCAATCACCAAGCGAATGATATGCGGAACAAATAAGCCGACAAAGCCAATATTCCCAACAAGTGCGATTGAGGAACCTACACTCAGACAAATAAGAAGAATTAATAGTATTTTGATTCTTTCTGTTTTTAATCCTACGTGAGCGGCTTCTTTTTCTCCGAGTAATAATACATTTAAAGGTTTTGCAATGAATGGGCTCACGAGCAGAGGTAATAAGAAGATGATCAGGAATTTTTGGACATTGGGCCAATTGGCTCCTGATAAACTTCCTAAATTCCAGGAGGATAAACTTCTCAATTGTGACTCAGTGGCTATATAGCTTAGGATACCGATTCCTGACAAACAAAGAATATTGATGGCAACACCCGTTAATAACAAGTGATTGATCATCGTTTTGCCGTTAGTTCTTGCGGTGATAAAAGCAATCACACAAACAAGAAGGCCACCCACGAAAGAAAAAAGAACTATGTAGAAGAGATTATGTAAAAAAGGTAAATGTGAACCAAGAACAATTGCGATTGCTGCAAACAAAGCAGCACCCGCTGTGATTCCGATGAGTCCAGGTTCAACGATGGGATTTCGAAACAGTCCTTGCGATAACGCCCCCGACCAAGCGAGGGAGCCACCAACTAAGAGTGATAAAAGAATCCTAGGTAATCTTAACTCGTAGAAAACAGTTTTTTCTAAAGTCTCAGCAGGGTTTTCGAATATGTCGTGAAAACTAATTCGCATAACACCCATTTGTGAATTTAAGATGATGGATAAAACAAAAAAGATTCCCAATACGATAAAGAAGACAATCTCCTTTCTCATTCGAATCCTTTCCACTTTGTATTGAGGGTTTTGAGAGCTTGTGGTAATCTAGGGCCAAATCCGAGTAACATTAGATCATCCATAGTAGTTAAACGTTTATTTTTTCCTGCATTTGTATGTGACATCCCGTTGATAGCCCAAACTCCATTTTCTCCGCCTAAACCTTCTACGGAAATTTCTGGCATCAAGATGATATCTGGATTGAGGTCAATGAGTGCTTCCGGTGTCAAAGGTTTGAAGTCAGAAATTTTTTCCGCAACATTGACCGCACCCGATAATTGGATCATGACATCTGCCGCTGTATTTTTTCCTGCAACGAAAATAGAGCTTACACTTCTGGAATAGAGAAATAACACGCGGACTTTGGTCTTAACAATTTTTAATTGTTTCATTTCTGAATTGAATTGTTTTGCAAGAGCATTGGCTTCTTTGGTTTTTCCAACGAGTGAACCAATGGTTTTGATTCTTTCTTCTGCACCTTCGGTTGTTAGTTTTTCAGGAAGAATTTGTACATTGATTCCTGTGTCTTTTAACTGTTGGATGGTCTGCGCTGGTCCTGCGTATTCTAGTCCTAAAACTAAATCTGGTTTGTGGATGAGGATGGCTTCTGGTGTGAGTGTTCTTTGGTATCCAACTTTCGGTAAGGTTTTTGCTTTTTCGGGAAAGTAAGAGCTTGTGTCGTCCGCAAGTACTTGGTTACCAGCACCTAATGCAAATAGAATCTCAGTCACGGTTCCGTTTAATGATACAATGCGAGTAGGTGTTTCCGCAGTGAGTGTTGATGATAGAAGGATAAGGGAAACCAGAAGGGTTCCAAATGCTTTGGTTGGTTTGAATCGGGTCATGATCCAAGGTTCAAAGAGGAGGGTGTCGGCGTCAATAGAAAAGAGAATGAGTCTCAATGTACCTGATGGTATTAGAAAGCAGATTTTGATTTCATGTCTTTCTTCTTCCTAACCAACCGGATAACTCCAGTTACTTACTATTTATAATTAATAAAAAATGATTCGGACAAGGCGATGGGAAGGGAGCGCGCACATGGCGTTTCCTTCCGGATCCAGAAGAGATTGGGTCTGGCGGATCGGATTGGGAACGGGATTTATAAGAAGTCGACTTCCTGTATTGAGACTAAATCTCAATAATCTTGTTGACAGGAAACGGCGTTCTCGGAAGTTGAGAATCAGAATCAATTATTTAGGAGAGCCTATGAACAAGCTCAATCAATTCACAGCTCTAACTTTGGCAGCATGCCTTAGCTTAACATTCATTTCCTGCGAACAGGAAGATAATAAAAACGACAATAGCACAATGTTACTGGGTCTATTTACAGTTGCTGAGGCAGCGAAGTCTTGTGAGACTGCGGGTAGTACTTTGACTTTGTCAACTCCTGTAGAAATTTGTAACCCGGCTGGTGGAGCAGGGGTTCACTTTGTGATCCATGATCTTTCTAATGCATTCAGTCATAGTGTTATTTTCTCTGGTGGTTACAAATCGAAGGACAATGCTTTGAATGGCCCGACTGCTGGAAATGTTTTGGTAAACAATTTCAATGCATTCCAATTCTGGATGTATGATGGACGTTCTACTTCGGGATCTCCTGCTTCAGCAATTCGTTATGAACCAAATTATGCAGCTTCCTCTGCTGTAAGAGTTAACACTGGTTTAACTGCATCTGAATTGCCTATTGCAGCAGTGACAGACACTCAGTGCGATGCATTTGTTGCTGCAGCGACAAACTGCAAATTAAATAAAAACGGCGGCGAGAAAAAAACTTTCTGTTTGGACGTAACACAAACAACATCTGGCCCTTCACGCATCACACTTTGGTTAGATGGAAAGAATGGTGCAAATTGCAGTGTTAAATCTAGTTTAACCGCAGAAAATGCAGTGGTTCACAAACTTCCTAGTGATTTTGCTAATAACACTGCTCCATTAGACACTCGGGCATTTTATTTGGCTGCAGCTCCTGCTGGAACTAATTCCGGTTCTGTGAGTTTCAGTAAAATTACAGTTTCTACAGAAACAGCTATCAAATAAGGAAAATCACTCCTTTCGAGTTGGCGGTGGATTGCAGTCTGAACATTCGTTCCCGATTGTAATACACTGCCTTTATTCATTTTACACCAATGCCAGGAGGTATCACTAATGAATCATCAAACCAACAATCTCTTCTTTCAGAATATTTTTCGCAAGGTTGCCCTTCTTCTCATTCCAACTCTCCTTTTTACATTTTGCGAAGAAAAAGAAAACACGGAACAAACAAATCTACTACTTCTTGCCGCTGTTTCTAATCAAACAACAGCTCCATCTACTGTATGCCAAACGAATGCAGATGGAACAGTAGAGACGACAATGCCTGTGATCAAAAAGGGAACATTTGCACTTTGTAGACCTGCTTCAGGTGCGGTGCGTCATTACAGAATCGAGGGTTTGAAAATCATTGGTGGGCACACTGCAGTTTCTATCTATGTAGGTCTACCGGAGAATTATGCTACTGAAGTCAGTAGAAATAGCACACTATCTCCTGGTCAATTTGGTATGAACTTTTATTCAGGGAGTGGGGTTGGAGGATTTGTTCCAGGTTATGCGTATGCGAATTACGGCGCGGCTGAAACAAGTATTAAAAATTTAACTTCTAACGGGAATAGTACTGCTCCCACTGCTCCTGCTGTTGCAGGAACATCTTTGATTAACTTTATTGATCAAGAAGTAGATCTTTGTTTTGATCTGACTGTCGCAAGTCCTCCGCGTTTTACAGTTTGGGTCACCGGCAAAAATACTGCAAATTGTAAAACCAGAACAAATCTAACAACCGGCAATGCATTGTTAAACGAGACGACTTGGACAGCAGGAGATCCAGCTCTTGCTACTGGATTTTCTTTTATTGGTCTTAGTGCAAGTAGTGGAATTTCTTTTACGAAAGTTGTCACCTCTACTCAGTTAGCAGTTCCATAAATAGGTAAATTATATGAAATTTTTAAATATAGTTCTTTTTGTTTTATTTAGTGTATCCTTCGTTAATTGTACTCCAAAAAGTAGTTCGGACGATGGTTCTTCGGCGGCTCTACTTCTTCTCACTGATGCAGTTGCAGCTACGGAAGGCACTACAATCAATGCAACGTCGACAACAACATGGGTGCATGTAAACTTAAAAGCAAATGCAGCGATTGTCGGTGGAGCAGATCGTTGGGATTTGAGATTCAAAAGATATAACATCGCTACAAATAGTGGTACAAGTGGTTCGGGTTCAGGTGGAGCATGTGATACCGGTTCAACGAATTATTTCGCAGAATATTCTGGTTCTGAATGTACGAAGGTAGTTGATGTGCAGCTTTCATCAAGCGGTGGCGGGCCAATCTCAGGCTCTACTGAAAGTATTAATCCGGTGATTGCGGCGCCATTGGATCTAACTCCTATGCCTGCGGGGTATGGTACTTGGTATTCATATTCTAATACAATTCTAACTGCCAAACCAAATGTTTACATCATCACTGGTGAGGATGGCGCAAAATACGTATTGCAGATGTTAGATTATTATAGTTCAGCCGGAACTTCGGGAAACCCTAGATTCCGTTGGCGAAAACTTTAAATTATTTGTTTATGGATCGATGAATGAATTTGTTTTGTTTTGATTTTTTGAAGAAAAAATTGATCCCAGTGTGTTTACTGGGATTTCTTTTGATACCGTTTTTATTTCAATCAGTTCTGTTTTCTCAAGCAACACCTCCAAAAAAAGAAGAAGGGGTGACTGAAACTCAGCTCCCAGACCAAACTTCAAAACAGCCAAAACATGGTGACTCTGGAAATCAGCCAAACGAAGTTAACAGTGATCGCAATAATGTAATTACTGTTACTGGGACGAGAAGAAGGAATCTTTTAAAAGATTCGACAATCACTACCGAGGTTTTGACGAGAAAAGACATTGATGCCATGGGTGCTCGGGATCTTTCTCAAACATTAGGGAACGTTCCTGGGATTGAAGTGAGGCCAGCCCAAGCGGGTGAAAGAGGGCAAACGGTTCGGTTGCAAGGATTATCTGCACAGAATGTTCTGATCCTAGTGGATGGGCAAAGGACTACTGGTCGTTTTAGTGGATCCATTGACTTAACTCGTTTCAAAGCAGAAGATATTGAGAGGATTGAAATTGTTAAGGGTGCGTCTTCTGCCATCTACGGATCAGATGCAATTGCTGGTGTAATTAATATCATCACCAAAGAAGCACAAGATCCTTTGTATGCCGAATTTCGTACTCTTGGAGGTTCGGGAAGCGAGAAGTATTACGGTCCTTATATGGAGTTTAGAAATTATGCAACTGTCGGAGCAAAGAGTGATAAACTATCAACTCTTTTTACAGTAGGTTGGCATAAAGGAGAGGGGTATGACCTAACACCGGATGCAACTCCCGGTCCCAGAAATGGTCGTTATGCGTCTCTTGCACCAGGTTATAATCCGTATCCTTACAACACCTCGATAGCCAATGCATATTTATATGCAACTAGGCTTCCTGGTTATTCGCCACCGCTTGAGTCTACTTCTGGCAGTGCTTTTAATGATATGAATCTTTCCAATAAGACTGTCTATCATGCTACAGACAACTTAACATTAACGGGACAGTTTTACTATCGACATTTAGATCAAACGGCAGTAGATGCGACTCTCCCCAGAACTGTTTATGATCGAAGGAATAAAACCCATGACTTTATGGGTGCATTTAATGTGGATTGGGTCGCCAATCAAAAAATAAACGTAAACTTAAATGCCAACTACTCTAGGTTTCAGGATTTATATACAACAGACCAAAGAAAAGCGGATGATTTAGATTCCCAACAAAGAACCGATAATGCGGTTGCAGAGTTCCGATCTAGAGTAGATTATAAATTTTCAGAAAACCATGTAACATCTGTTGGAGCAGAGAACTTGCAGGATCAAATATCTTCGGCAAGAATTGCTCCTGATTGCCGTCGAACCTATCCGAATGTTTGTTTGGATGACTTTAACCCAGAACTAACAAGAGGGCAGACCATCAACGGAAATGCATATCGTTTTAGAAATGCTTTTTATGTGCAAGATGAGTGGAGAGTCTCAGATAAACCACGGATCCAAATTGTTCCTGGTGTTCGTTATGATCATGATTCTATTTATGGTGGGGAATGGCTTCCTAAACTCGCAATTCGGTATGATGTGACAGACCAGTTTCGTTTTCGAACAGCAACTGGACTCGGATACAGAGCTCCAAGTTTTCAAGATTTATACTTTAATTTCTTAAATCCAGGTGTAGGTTACCGTGTGGTTGGAAGTTCCGATCTCAAACCAGAACTTTCAAGAAGTTATAATTTTGGTTGGGAGTGGGATATCACAAAAAGAATTTGGTATAGCTCCAATCTTTTTCATAACAATGTAGACAACCTAATTGGATTTCGAACCAATCCTGCTAGAGATTCTTCTGGTTTGATGGTATACCAAACATCAAATTATCAAAAGGCTACTACCCAAGGGATCGAGTCTTCTATCAATTTTCGTTTGACTGAAATTATATCGACAAGCGCCGGTTATACCTATACTGATACAAGAGACGAACTGACTAAATTGCCTTTAGAGGGTCGGGGTCCACATCGTTGGAATTTTAGTATACGCCTTGATGAAAAGTCTAGTGGTTTATCTCTATCCATCTTTGCTGTTGTTTTTGGGAAACAACCATACTATTGTGTTAAAAATCCATTTTGGTGTAACGCGGATCTTCCATCAAACTTTGATGGTTTGGAAGCCGCATTGAATAGTCAGGCACAAACTAACATAGCAAATGCGCTTGGCCAACTCCCAACAGGGGTTTCTGATTATTGTGCAGAAAACAATCTCTCTTACTGTACCACAAGTGCTACTTATGGATATAGAATGGTAAATCCGCATACGAATCTAAATTTACGTTTATCACAAAGATTTTTTGGGCATTTTCAATGGTTTGTGGGTGTAGACAATGCTTTGGATGCCTGGGACTTACAATACAACCCTCAGAGACCTAGGTTCTTTTATTTTGGATTGGATGGGAAGTTTGCTTTTAGTGAGGTAAAAGTAACTCCAGCAGAACCAAGAGTGAACTGAAAATTTTCTTTATATTTTCTCGTGGCTCCAGATAGAATTGAAGTATGAAAACCATCTATCTTGCGGGCCCCGAAGTTTTTTTGCCAAATGCTTTGGAAACTCTTTCAAAAGCTAAAAATCTTTGTGAATCCTACGGGTACCGGACTTTTACTCCTTTTGATGGAGAAGTAATGGATGAAGAGGGGCTTTCAAAGGCAAAAAAAATATTCCAAGAGAACGTGAAGCTGATTGAGCAGAGTGATATTGTCATAGCGAATTGTAATCCTTTTCGAGGTGCGTGTATTGATGATGGAACGGCTTTTGAAATTGGATATGCTTACGCTAAAGGAAAACTTGTTTATGGTTATGTAAATGATAAACGCACTCTTCCTGAAATTGTTTCTTCTCGAATTTTAACAAAGCAGCATGTTTCTGGTTATGCGATCGATGAAGATGGGTATCTATTAAACGAGGATTTTGGAAATAGTATTAATTTAATGTTGGAGTTTTCGATTTTAAATTCTGGCGGTAGTTTGGTTCTAGGAGATTTAGAATCTGTTTTAAAACAATTAAGATAACCGAAATCCTGTTTTTCGTCTTCGGAATGTTTCTAAACCTAGTTTCCAGGTATTGTAATCACCCATAAGGATTACTTTTTTTTTGGCTCTCGTGATTGCCGTATATAAAATTCGGCGATTTAAGAGAGAAACTTCCTTTGCATTTTCTGAATTTAAAGACGGTAGAGGAGGAAGATACAATAGGATTGTGTTGTATTCTGATCCTTGGCTTTTGTGAATTGTCAGAAAAAAAGCAGGTTCATGTTCGGGTAGAGTATCTAAAGCAAACGAATACAATCTGTTTTCAATTGGGAATACGGCACGGAGTTCAGAACCAATTTTTAAAACTAGGCCAATGTCTCCATTGAATAGTTTTCTGATTTGATCATTTCTTTTGATCATAATAGGCATTCCTTGAAAGTAAAAAGACTTTGCCAAGTGCCTATATTCAATACTATCAGGATTGGTTCCTAGTGAAGTTAATTGTTTTTTTGCTAGGTTTAGAATCCTTGTTTGTATAGATTCAATTCCATAATAACCATTTCTTAAAATGGTTAAACATCGATATTCAGAAATTAAATCTTCGAAAGAATTTTTGTTGCTTCCATCTGTTAAGTCTTTTTGGTTCCAATGAAAGTCTGCTGCCTTTTTTGCCGTAGGCAAAAAGAAATCCTTCCAAAGATACTGAATTAAATCTTCTCCTTTCCAGTCTTTGTAAGGGAGTGGAAGAGTAGGGCTTGGTTCTTCCTTTTGCAACCAGATAAAGTCGGCTTCCGTTTTTAATTCGTTTAGTAACCCTATTTTTGGATTGGGGAATTGGACGATGGCATTTTCTAGTTCGAAGGAGTTTTTAACTAGTTCTGCAAATTTGCTAAACTCAGAAGAAATCGATGATCTGTGGTTTATTTTTAATTCTGAAACAAACTTTCCTTGGGTTTTGAACTCAGTGAGTAAATCTGCCAATACTTCTCCTTGGCCCACAGAGGGAAGTTGGTTTGGATCGCCTAATAGAATTAGGTGGGTTTTATCATCAATGGAATCCAAGAACAAATTCATAAGTGTTAAATCAACCATAGAAGTTTCATCCATGATGATGAGATCAAATGGCAAATAACGATTTTCTCCAAAATATGCTTTTGGTTCGTCTGGAAATATTTTTAGAAGGTTGTGGATGGTTTGTCCTCTTAAAGAAGAGGCTAGATCCTTCGTATCTTGAAAGAAATTTAAATTCTTTTGGATAGATTCGGTTAATCTTTGGGCAGCTCTCCCTGTTGGTGCGACAAGTGCGATTCGATTTGTAGTTGGTAGTTTTTGTAATTGATCGAGAAGTTTGAGTATGAATGAAACAACAGTTGTTTTGCCAGTTCCAGGACCTCCAGCAATGATTCGAAAGGAGGAGGTGATGGATTCAATGACAGCTTGTTTTTGTTCCTTGGCAAGGGGGTTTTTAAAAGAGGATTCCAATGTAGAAATGATGGATTCTAATTTTTGAATATCCTGTGAGTTTAATATACTTCCGTCCTTTCGATTTGTTAGTAAACTTTTTACTTTTGATTCAAAATGGAGTTTTTCGGAATACGTTTTTTGGAAATAAAGTCTTTTTTCGTTTTCTGTTGATTCTATGTGTAATGGAAACGAATCTTTAAAATTTTCTATCGAAGGTGAATCTATGGAAGATAAATAAAGATCTCCGTTTTGATTGACTTCAATTAGTTTTGCGATTAACTCTTCTTCGGTTTTTGAAATCTTGGGAAAGTGTTTAAGAATTTCTTTTGCGATTTCTAAATAAGATGGTTCTGTTTGTTTCATGAATATAATTTCTCCAAACTAAAAGCAGCATCTTGGATATATGATAAAATCTCTGCCCTGATTGCCGTAAATGTTTCGGACGTCCATTGGTCTTTCGATGTTTTTAGATCAGAGTAGATCCCGGAATTTTTTTCTATACCCATCCCACGTAGAAAAAGATAATAAACACCACCGAAACGTTCCAAAGCCAGTTCTTTACCATAAAGTGAGGAAAGATAGTCATAAAGAATGAGAGCATAAACTGACTTTTGAATTAGGTACCCTTTTTCAACCACTGCTGTAGTGACTGCTTTTGTATCATAAACTTCATTCGGCAAAAGATTTGATTTATAATCCACAATATAGTATTTACCATTTTTACAGAAAACCAAATCGATGGCACCTTTGAGATAGTTTTCAAATCCTGGTGTTAAATTTGTTGTAAGTCCTTCTAACATCTTTTGGACATAGAGATGAAATTTTAATTCCGAGGATCTTTCTTCTGGTTTCAATTTGTTTAAGGAAAAAGTTTCCCCATCAGCCAGTGTGATTTCTGCCATCATGGCTCGTTTTAAAACTTTCGCTACAACTAAGTCTAAACTATCCGCTGCGTCAAATGGAAGTTTGATGGGATACTGCCGCATGGACTCAGAAAATGCCCAAAGCCACGATGGATGTTTTTGTATTGATTCAATGGGAAGTTCAAATATCGAAAAATCACATAACTCTAGAATGCGATGAAGAAAATTTCCAACTTTTGAGTTGGAAGGTAAATCGGTTTTGACTTTAATGGATTCTTGCTCCAAAAGTTCTTCTATTTCTTTTTGTGAGTCCTCTTGGGTTTTTATCAAAGCGTTTTGAGAAGTTTGTAAACTTGTATAACTATGTTGTAATAAGATTCTACCTGCTTTGATTTCTGTGGGAAGAAAAATAAGGTTCTGTTTCTCTTTAGTTAATGGATTTGTTTTTTTTGTATCGCTAATCGGATCGAATGACTCGGGATTCATTTCGTTCCGGAATAAAAAAAGCCTGTCTATGTTTTTGCGAGAGAGAACAAGTTCTTGAATTCTTTCCAGTTCTTGAAATAAAGTACTGCCATACCCTGTTTTTTTTGTAAAATCTGTTCCCCAGGATAGTTTTGGCAAATATAATCTTAAATTTGGTCTTGTGAGGGCAACATATAACAGGCGTTTTTGTTCATTGATAAAATGATTGAACTCAATTTGTTTTCCGACTTTAGAGTCCCAGAGATTTAGAATCCACTTTCTTTCTGTTTTTCCGTTTTCTTTAATGAGAGTAGGGTATTCGTAGTTGTTTAAACTTTGAGGTCTGGTTCCAAAATAGTATAAAAATATGATGGGCCATTCCAACCCTTTGGAGGCATGGATGGTTAGAATCTGAACTGCATCATCTTCTGTTTCACGGTCAAAGAGTGGTTCTTCCTCCGGGGAAGTTTTTTTCTGTTTAAGCTCTCGTAGTTCATCCAGTAACTCCGAAAGACTTGCATTAGTTCTGATTTGAAATTCAAGTAATCTTTGAAAAATTTGTCGGTAATTGGTTCGTTTTCGTTCCCATTCTAGGTTTTTAGTTTCATGGTTCCAAAGTATTTTTGTTTCGTCCATCACAGAACGAAAAAACGCTGCATACCGATTGTCTCGAATTAGTTTTAGCCAAACATCGATTAAAGATTTTTCGTATGAATCTATAGAATGTTCATTGTATTTGGATAGATTTTCCGCCCGAACACTGAATAGTTCAGAAAAGAGAATTCTTTTGTAGGAACGAGAGCTATTGGAATCAATGAGACATTCTAGTAAGTTCTCAATTTGATCTGCTTCTTTCGATTGAAAGACACCCCTTTGTTTGTATATGGAACATGGGATTCCTGCCTTTGATAAAACCTTTTCAACAAGTTCAGTTTCGTTTTTGCTACCACATAACACAGCTATATCTTTAAGCCTTACTTCTTGATGGTTAGGGTTGTCTTTTTTAAGAAAAACTAAGGATTGTTTCTTTTGTTTAAAAGATAGGATTTCATCTTTTATAGATTCTGCCCATTGGATCCGCGCTCGGCTAACATTCTGGAATTTATCTGGGTATTGGATGATATGAATTCCAAATTCATTTGGATCTGTATACTGATATTTAATTTCAGAACTCTTTGGATAATCAACCGGATGGTACTGATAGTTTTCTTTCTTTGAACCCGGTTCTTCGATTGGGAAAAAACTAGTTTCTCCAAGTTCTTTGCTTTCGTCATGGAAAAGGAGATTCAGAGCTTCTATAATTTCTTTGGTGGATCGATAATTTGTTGATAAAGTTGCTTTCGAGTTTGGAAAGTCTTTTTCAGCTTCCAGATAAATTCCAATATCTGCTCCTCTAAAGCCGTAGATACTTTGTTTTGGGTCTCCAATACAAAACAACATTCGAGTTTGGTCATTAGGATCCACAAAAAGAGAACGAAAAATTTGGTATTGGTTTTTGTCTGTATCTTGAAATTCATCCAAAATACAAACTTGATATCGTTCTTTAAGGGATGTGATTAATGAAGTATTAGGAGAAGTCACAACTGCTTCATAAACTTTGAGAATCATCTGATCATAAGTCAGTGTATCATTTGTATTTAACTGCGATTTTGATTTTTCTACTAACCGAAAAACCGTTTCTTGTAAAAACCATTTTCCGTCTAAATCAATTTCCTCTATAGGGAAAGTTTCTTCAAGTAAAGTGACCAAATTAGTTATGGAAGATTGGAGTTCTACTGCTTCTTTGTTTAAATTTTTGACAATAGTTTTTCCAGTTAATAATAAATAGGAGAACCCTTGGTAATTTGCACCTTCCGAGGTCCTTTTGAAATTTTTAATTCTGAGTAACTCAGATTTGAGTTGTTTGTTATCTTTGGCACTTATGGCCAAGATGAATTGGTTTAAAGATGACCAAGCCTCTAACCATTTCTGCGAGGTCCTTTTGTCTCCTTGGCCTAGAATTGATTGTCCGACTTTTCCCTCTAATGTGAGGATGATTTGTTTTAAATTAGGGAGAATGATTTCAATTTTTGGAGAAGAAATGATTCCTTCGATGGTCAAATTTTTGGGGAAGTAGTAGTTTTTTGTATCAGAAAGAAGTTTTGAAACTGCAAAAGTAATATTCGATTCGTTTTCTAAGGCTTTTGATTCAATTAATGATTCCGCAAGTTCCTCTGAATTTTTCCCATCCCAGTGGTTTCGCTTTAATTGGTAAAAACTATTTTTAACAATTTCATCTGTGTTTGTTAGTTGAAAATTGGGATTGTTTTGTGTTTCTATCGGATATTCTTTTAAAACCATATTACAAAAACCATGGATGGTGGAAATGGTCACTTGGTCTAAGTCTCTTAGATAACGATAGAATTCAGGTTTTTTCCCCTCATCAGATAGTTCTAAAATTTTGGATTTAAGTCTCGCCTTGAGTTCGCCTGCAGCCTTTTCTGTGAAAGTGAGGATGAGTGTATTTAAAATTCGATTTTCAGAAATGTTATGATCTACATCATATTGCATGATTTCACCTAACATTTGCATGATTAGGTGTGTTTTTCCTGTTCCGGCAGAAGCTTCAATGAATTTAGGTTTCTGGAGTAGGGGATGATCCATAGTTTAGAATCCTTTTTTTAGAAGCGGCAGAAACACATTCCATACCGAATGAGGAGAAAACTGTTCTAGTAATGTTTTGGTATGTGGAGATAGTTTCATTAGTTTATTTTCAAAATGTAAAATGGTTTCCGATTCTTCCAAAAGAAGTTCATTCCACATGGGATCAATGGTTTCTGGATTTTTTTCCAATTCTTCGAATGAATTTTTAGAAAAGAATATATTCAAACCAGCATTTGGGATGTATCGGGGGTTTTCTTCTGTAACTAGTTTGTATACGGAACTTAAATAAGATCTACTTTCTGATTCAGAAAGATTCGAAAAATCAAGGAAGTCTTCCGTTTTGAAATCTTTCGAGTTTGTTGGGATCACCACAAGTTTTTTCCCTATACTTTGAAATAAACAAGCAGTAATGAAGATCAGAGCCATTTTACCTAAATAATCCTTTAGGTAATCATTTGGTTGTTTGGGTTTCTCATACAAACTACCTGTATAAAACCAATAAAAAGTTCCATCTCTTTCGATTAGATTTTCCCATTCACCATTGATAGAATCAACATCTGTTATCTGGAATGGTTCGATTTTTTTACATTCTCGTAGACCTGTATCACCCATGGAGACAGCTTTTAAATAAACGGAACCATCATTTTGATCAAAGATAGATTCTTTAAAAAAACGAAATCTTTCGGAAATGGTTTCTAACTCTTCTAATAAAACTTTGGAAGATACAATATGAAAGGCTCCATAAGGAAATTCGCTTTCTTTTTCCTTTTTAAAAGTGTAATCTTCTAAATGTTTTCGGATCCGATCCGCGTCCCAAGTCCAACCTTTTTCAGTCACCAATGATTCTGTAAAGATAGGGATAAAAGTTTTTTTAACCGTAAAAATTTCTAAAGCATTCAGTCGGAAAGGTTCCTCTGCTGACTCTTCGTCTTCCTCCCAAACTTTTCCAAGATTTTCTGAAAGAGAACTTAGGATCGGATTTTTCAATCCATTGGATAACTGTTGGACTGAAATGATATTGGTCTGTTTTCTAACAACTTCTGATTCTGTCAGTAAATCTGGATTTGTAAAGTCTGGACTGTCTGGTGCTTCACTTGATTCTCTATAGGTTTTAATATTGCGGACATAGTCAAAAGATGGGAATTGTGTTTCGTCGTAGAACCGACTATAGGATGTTAGCGGCAATTCAACGGCTTTTTTTATATCCATTGTGGTCATCACTTCAAATAGAGTTGAACATGGTTCGAATTCTTTGTCTTCCAGTGTATTTTTCCCTACATAGGAAAATGTAATACTTTCTTCTGCAGAAAGGATTGATTCCCAGAAAAGGGATTCTTGGATTTCTCTTCTACTGAGATCCCAAGGTTTGGAATCAAATCTACGTAAATTAAACCTTGATCGATCAACCGAACCTGGAAATTTTCCTTCTCCTAGTCCTGCAATGTATATATGTAAAAAAGGAATGGGTCGCATGGGTTGTAAAAGAGAGATCGTGATCCCTTCGGTTAAGTAGTTCCCTTTCTGCATTGGTATGTTAGAAAAAACTTCCTCTGTAATCATCAACAGCATTTCCAAAAAGTCTTTCGGACTTTTCCAGTCAGTATGACACCAAGATTGTATGGATCGTAACCATTCGTTGAAATAATTCCGTTCGTTTTCTAAATCACCTTCAAAGAGGAACAATTCTTGAAAAAGAGTTTCAAAAATTAAATAACGTTCTTCATTAGAATATTTTAAAATACTTTCTTTTAAATCCCATTGTATTTTTTTGATGCGATTCCAAATTTCTACAAATTGAATGATTGTTTTGTCGGAAGATATTTCTTTTGTAACAACTTCTGCTTCTTCCCAAGCAGTTTTTTCGTCTAGAACCATCGACACCACTGCACGTTTCAGTCCAAAGGAAATTGTATATGGATTGTATTGGTTTCCTTCTTCGTAAATTGAACCTAAAGAATCAATTAGATCCAAAACTTTCAGGGAAGAAGGCTCATCTTCGTCTCCACCAAGTCCCGTTAAGAGTGGATTTTTGAATAAAGTATGGATATCATCCTTTTCAAACCTATTATTTACGATACATCGAAACAAAGTGGATAATGCGGAATAAAGTTTTGAAGTATCTTTGGCGGCTAAATCTGTAATGGAGTAGGGTAGTTTTAATAATTTGGGTAAAGTCCCTTCTTTCTGTGAAGCATAAATTCCGCCATCAAACACCCATTCAATGGAAGAACGATATTCGTTCATATCCGGAACAAGGATTGCAAAATCAAGTAAATTGAGTTTGCCTTTGCTTAAACTTATTTTGTTTAGTATGTCATGAGCTATGGATTCAAGTTCACGGTATACGGAAGGCGCATTCCAAACTCTGACTGTTTGATCTTCCAAATAATTTTCTGGTTTTGTTGATTCTTCGAGTAATTGTGCTTTTAGTTTGGACAACATACCTCCACTAACAAACTTAGATTTTTGTTTGGTATACTCACCTTTTGCAAATTCTTTTGCTAGATAGGATTGTGGTTTAGAAAATTTCGAAAGATGGTTTTTGTTTTTTTCTGAATTTTTTCCAATGATTTTCCCATTATGAAATTGATAAATATGTACATTCAGTTTGGAGTCAGGGCCTGATGTTGTTTCTTTTAGAAAATCGATATAGGTTCCCGATAGATTTGATAAACAAAACAAATGTAAATCGCCACTGAGTGATAATTTTTTTCCTTCTTCTAAATAACGGAATAAATTCTTTGGTTTTGAACTGTCTTTGAAAATCTCCGTATAAATTTGTTTTTCAAGTGCAAAGTAAGGGTCTTTTTTTAATTCATTCGGAATTGGTTTTGCCTCGAGGCCAAGCCAATCTTTAATCCATTCCTCTCGATTTAGTTCGTAATCTTTAAAATATTTTGTGAGGATATCTGAAAGATAGTATAATTTTGGAATTTCTTTTAAGTAGGTTTCGATCTCTGGAAAATCATTCAAAATTTCTTTTTGATTTCGATAGAGTAGAGCAAAACAATCTTTTTTTAAACTTTCATATTGGTACAACGCAGTTTTTTCTTCGTAAGCAGGTATATTCAAATATTGAAATATAATTTTTAAAATCGCTTTTTCTAAAAAAGTAAATTCAATATTTAAAGATAAGTTTGATTCATCAAATTTAGGTAAATTTAGTCGCAACCACGGGATCAGGTTTTGATTAGGCACTACCACCAACGGACGTTTGAGAGGATTCTCTTTTTGATTCTCCTTAATTTGTTTTCCAAGTTCGGTGGTGATATCTTGTAAATGAAGACCAGCGTGATAATGTATCGGCAACGGGATTCCCTTTTTTGTGGATCATACTGATTCTGATCCTGGAACCACCAAAGTCCATTCTTAATCGTAATCGATTAACGGAAAAAAAGTATGAATCTTGGGCGCCATTTCCGGCTATCCGCTGCAATCTTTCGCGTCTGCGAAAGGATTTCCGCTACTATCCGGGGCGCGAGTATTCGACATTTGTTAGTAAAGAAAGGGAGAGGGTATCCTCTCCCAATTAGAAAGCTAACAATTTATAGGTGAAATTTTCTCTTATTCACTTTCGAAACGAAGAGTCGAAGCTGTTGTCGTACTGTGTTTAAAAGTAGTTGTGTAAAGAGAAACTGGTTTTGGTACTGCATACATAGGATCAATGTTGTCAATCGCTAAAGCTAGGCGACTACCCACAGGGAAGTCGTGTGCAACTGCTTGCAAATCAACATTTAAGTCTGTGTCTTTTCCTTTCACACCAAATAGGGTGGCAGTTCCATGAGAAATCAATTTTCCTGTCCCCCAGAAATCAACTTCATACAAATATACAACTACATGAGGGGCATTGTCTGAACTATTGATTCGACCTTTGTAAAAAGTACGCCCGCGTATCTTGAGGATATTTGTCAATGGATCAGAAATATAAACCATTGCATTCGTACGATCAATTAAGTTGACATTGGTAGTGACAGGTACAGATACTGCCCCGTCCAAAATTTCGGAAAGAAGAGGAACCCCTGTTGTTGCACTTGTTCCTCCAGAAAGGATGGTGTCATTTCCATTACTTGTATTGGTAGTGGTTGTAATTTTACCAGGAGAAAGAAGACCCATAGGTCTTAGATGGTAAGTTCGTTCCACTTTATTTGGGTTTGGCCAAGTTGCGTATGTAACTCTAGAAGAAGAAAACCGTTTTTGAATGGAAACTTTCGGTTTCGTCATAATTCCATTTTGGACTCCTTTTAACCAATAATCAAACCAGTCATAAGCGTTCGTCCAAACATAGTTTTCGATTCCAAGAATTCCACCCACTTCTGCAGTTGCATGAATTCCATTATTCAAATCCAATTTCTTAGGTACGGTTAATTGTTCAAAATAGGGAAGGATTTGGTTCGGTTGGAAAAGATTGTCTTGTGAGTTATTGGAAATATACACTGGTTTACCAGATGCATTTAAGGCAGCAACAGCACTGTTCGGTGATCTTTCACTTGCCCAAGCCAAAACTGTTGCAACATCTCTTGTATCAAGAAGTTTCCCAAAGTTTTCCGCGATGATTGGATCCATTCTTCCTGTGATATAACCTGCAGTGACTAAAAGTAATCCCCATACAAGTCTAGGAGTTTGATTCCCGTACAATGAGTCCGGTAAACTTCCCCATCCACTCATAGCAACGGCAGTTTTGATTCTTGGTTCTTTGCTAAGACCAAGAAGAGAAATCCCCGCACCGTAAGAAATTCCCGCAATACCAATGTTTGCTTGGTTGACCGGAGCGTTTGCTAATAGAAAATCAATTCCTTTAGAAAGATCTTGCATATCTTTAGGACCTGCAACATTGATAAGTCCGCCAGAAGTTCCAAACCCTCTCGTATTGTAACTAAATACAACATAACCTTTTTTTGCAAGTTTGGCTGCGGGAACAATGTATTCGTATTCATTGAGTGCCCAACTATTGACAAAGATTACGGCAGGGAAGGGGCCAGTTCCTGATTTGGGAACAAAAAGGTTTCCTGTGATTTTGACACCATCGTTACTTAAAAACGAGATGTTATCATTGAAGGTGAAACTTCCATCATTTTCCTTTGCAAATGCAGATTGAATGTCTCTGGATTGAGCTGCATTGCTGAGTTGGAGGGCTTCTGGTGAAGCTGATGTGGAAGAGTTAGTTCCGTTTAACAAACCGAGTACGGCTGTGCTGTCTTTCGAATTTTGGTTTCCGTTTTGTCCGCAGGCCACAGCGAGGAAGATCCCAAGTGGCAAAAGCAGACGGTAGATTTTTTGCTTTTTCATAATTCGCCTCTGAATTGACCCAAATTTACCATGAATGCGTCCAATTGGCGTCCAAGATGGCAATTCTGGACGAATTTTTAGGTCTAATATCATCATTTTGTACTAATTCTTTGTACGAAGACCTCCCAAAGTGTTGACGAAAGCGTGCATCTTGTCCGATTTTTGCTAGATGTTCGAGTTCTTTGGTTCGTGGCTCCAGTTTGGTGCCTGGTATCATTTCATATTAGGAATTGGAATTCTCGTGAAAGAGAAAGGTTCCAAAGGTTTCCCCTTTGCTGTAGTGGCTGCCTTTTCTGGTGGGATTTTGATTTTTTATGCCTACCGTCTTTATGTTGGATACGAATTCGAAACTCCGCTACTGAATCATGGTTATGTGCCCATTATCTTTCTCATACCTGGAAGTATGCAGTATACAATTGAACAATTTCTCAGTTCAGAGCCGGTCCCCTTGGGTGGACTCAAAAGGTTATATCCTACTTTGATTGTGGTTTTATTACTTCTTTTTTTACAATGGACGGCGCCGCATCTTCTTTCACAATCCATGAACCAAAGTTTTGCGGGAGCACCATTCTCTGTTCCCGAAATGATTTCCGCCATTGGTTGTATTTACTGGATAGGTACTTTTGTTTTGATGATTTATCAGTATAGAATGATCCTCTATCGGAATCCAAACAAAGAAGCAAAACTGGGTGTACAAGTTTTAGGAATGATTTTAAAAGGTAATATTACTTTTGCTAGTTTTATCTTTCTAAGTACTTTTCTTCGTTGGCATTCTGGAATTTATTTTACTGCGGGGCTTGCTACCCTTATGGCAGTTGTTGCTTTTATTGGAACAGAAATCAATCATCAATTGTTTAAGGATCTACTCCCAGAACTTCGCCAATCTTATCGAACTTCTCGGATTCTAAACTTAAATTTAGAAAAACTAAAACATGATTTGGATACCTTATTCAATGTAAATTATGTGTACCGCACAGAGGATTTAAATTTAGCAAATCTTGCCGAACAGCTGGGAATTAAAGATTACCAACTCAGTGAATATATAAATGCATATTTAGGTATGAACTTTAATCGACTTGTAAATGAATATCGGATTGCAGAGATTTGCCATTTGATTGAAGAAAACCCAAAAGCCAACTTACTCTCACTTGCTTACCAAGTGGGTTTTAATTCCAAAGCAAATTTTAATTTAGCATTTAAATCTTTAAAAAAAATGTCACCCAGTGATTACGCAAAGTCAGTGGGGAAAAAACAACCTGCTTAAATCAATTGTCATCCAAACCAAACTCTCATAAAGACTTAGCCTGGATGACTTAAAGTGAATTTGTCTGGCGTTACTTCTTTCCTTTCGGTTTTTTCTTAGAAACCGTATAACCTAAAATATGTGCCATATCCCAAACCATTTTCAAATGTTTGTTTGCACTAGTAATACTAGATTCTGTTTTTGAATCTTGTAATACAGAATGGAGATGAAATTCGCTCGTTCCAAACCGAATGACATCTGGAGTCAAATGAATCCAAGTATGCCAACCATACTCTCTTTGTTCTGGGTAAAAAGTGAGAAGAATCCCCGGATCTTTGATTTCTGGCATATCAGGTAGTTCCTTATCTAATTTCCTTCTTGCTGCCATATCCAACATTGTCCTTGTTTCGGAACTTGTTTTTGTTTTTTTCCAGTGTGATTGGATAGAATCATCTCCTTTTTTGCCGAACCATCTCCAAAGGAGTGGCAGACGAAGCCCTAAAGCTTCTTCATAAATACTGGAGTCGTATGCATCCTGATTTGTCATACTTAAGCGTTGTGTAATCACCGCAGAAATTGTATCAAACGAAGAATCACCATCTAACAAAAACAATCGGGCAGTTAGTAAATCCGTCCATACATACCAATCGGGAGTAGGTTGTTCTAGTAGAGTTTTAATTTCGCTCGCATCCATTTTGAGAACTTTGTTCCATTTGATAGATTCAGGTTCCATCACTCGCATAAATTGTAATAAATAGGACTTCCAAGAAGGAGCCGCATAAGGCAGTTGGAAAATTTCCAGAAAGTAAGGGAATACACCGCTACCTTGAATGAAAAGTGCTTTGATTGCTTCCCATCTGTCGTAGGATCCTGAGTATTTATATTCATCGATTGAATATCGTAGTGACTCAACAAGCCAAGGCCCCCCATAACGGATGACATCTTCATGTTTGTACTTTTCCTCACGAATTTTCTCAAATACATGTTGGATGCTATGTTTTTCCGGATGAAGGATTGCTTCCGGTAACGATGATTTACTTTTCCTTGCAAGTGAGGATGCATATTCATCTGAGGAATCAAAATCTGGTGCTTCCTCCCCCGTTAAAGTGAGCCATGCTCTCCTTGCTTCGACTTCAATATAACTCCAAGAATAATCAACCATCGGATTTGGGTCTGCATAGATATGATACCAAAGATAGTCTTTGAACTTATGTAATTCTAGTTTCCTGATACAGCGAATGATCCCATACACTCGAACCTGGTCGCCACGATTTCCTAAAATTCGCTCTGCAAATTTTGAATATTCCTGATTGTCTGGTTCTAATCGTAATAATCCTGCAACATAACATGCTTTTAAATCAATGGCAATTCCTGGATAAGCAGACTCATCGATTTTAGAAAAGAATTCATGTAGTTCTAGTTTTGCTTTATCTGGTTCCATCTTCGCCCAAGCTAATGCCGCTTCTGATGCATTGATGATGGAACTGAGTTCTAAATAAGCTCCTCGATCCCTTCCTTTCATTTGAAAACTTTTTCTTACATAATTAGCAATGAGTTCGGTATGTTCTTTTAAGTCTAAATGAGCGCAGACAGCAAAAGCATTCCCTGCACTGATTCCAAAATATCCAAAATGATCTTTATAAGTAAAAAGTTTTTGAATTAGTTTTACTGAAACTTCATCTAAAGTTAAAATTCGTTCCTGTAATGCTTGGTTTAGATGGGTGTAAACAGTAAACATATTGTTTAGGGTAGGTCCTTCTTTTTGGACTTTTTCTCTAATTTCTTTTACGTTATCTAAAGTTTCAAATGTTCGCCACGCTGCTTCAGCTAAAATGGATATTGATTCGGCATGGTTGCTATTGATCAATGCCTCCACCACATACTCCATTCTAGGGTCGTCTTGTTTGAGTTTTTTTACAGATTCCTTAAGAGAAACCATTGCATAATCATCATCTAACATTCCTATTGTTTTGGTGATACCACAATAAGCTTTTTTATTTTCTGCATCGTATTTTAAACCTTGTCGAAATGCAGCATTGATGGCTAGGGAAAGTCGTTTGTCTAGTTTCTCTTGGCTGTATGGCCAAGTATTGTAAGCACTGTCAGTTCTTTCGCGGAAATAATCTTCGATGAGGTTTTTTAGATCTTTATCCTTTTTTGCGATTTCTTTCAAAATGATATCGTGGGTCGCTACATCTTCTGGATATTCTTCTATCAGTTTGAACAAATTTTCTTCTGTTTTTAACCTAGATTCTAATTCTTTTTTGGAAATGGTTTTTAAATCAGATAATCCTAAACTATCATTATAAATTTTTATGTTCTTTGGTTCAATTTGTTTTGGATCAGCATTTGCAAATGTTTGTGTTCTAATTTTTTCTACTTTTTCAGAAGGAAGGTTAAAGAGAGTTTTAGATTGATTATCTAAATAATTAAGGATGTGCCCACTTAGTGCGGTAATGATCTTTCCTTTTGATTTACTTGCCAGTTTGATTGTTTCACGACAAGCTTCTTCATTTTTGAAATAGAAATGATGAAGGATCCAATAAGCTGCTAAGTTAGGATGATTTTTTATATCTGTTTTTTCTTCTTCCCAAAGTGCATAGGAAGGTGCATCTGCAAGTTTTTCTGTAAATGCATACGCAGGATCTCCATAACTATGTCCAAGTAACCAAGAAGATCTTTCAAACATATCTAAAGAGTTGTTGTAAATCGGTTTGTTTTTATAGGCTTTCCCTGCTTCTTTCTCAAAAGCTTTAATGACACTTTCTTTGATTTGGGAGGTCAAAATGGGTTCTTTTTCTTTTTTATCCGTAGTTTCTTCTTCGAATTCTTCCTCATCATCATCTTCGTAACCTTCGTTAGATTCATTATCCCAGTTTTCGGCAATGAAATGACTAATGGAATAATATGGCAGGTTTTCTAATTCTCCAATCTCATGATTGTAATAATTAACCTCGATGGATTCCTTTTCGTTTGGTAGAAGATTAATCCAGGAGGTATCTCCTCCTCCATCAGAGGCAAACGCATAAGAGCCATTAAGTAAAAACATTAACCCGCTATATGATCCTACTAACCAACGGAGCGCCTCTTCTGGATCTTTTAGTTTTACGAGTTTTTCTATTGATGAAATTGCATAGTCAAATCCGCCGTCTTCGTCCATCTCCTCTTCTTCCGCTGAGTGATGATCAATCATATTCCAGACATCTGCGACTTCATATAGAACGGATCTATATGCTTTTTTTAAATTTTCCCATTCTAGGATTTCTTTTCCTGGCCTAAATCCGTAAATGGTTTCAAACTCTTTTAAAAAACTCTGGTCCAATCTGTTTTTATTTTTTTCTGCTGCTTTGGAAAATTTATCTTTTAAGGATTGAAAAACCAACATACGATCAATAATGATTTCTTTTAAATTTCCAAAATAGAAGTCTTCTTTTTCTAGTTTGAGTTTAGTGTTTTGTTTCATAGGGCCAATTCCTTACTTAAAATATGAAATGATTCTGAACCATGTTTGCCAGAGATTTTAAACCAGTAGTCCCCCGAATTATCCTTTTCGAATTGGAGAACATTTAGTTCCGGTGTGATTTGGTGGTATAGAGGATGAGGTGTTAGAGTTAATGTATCCAAATTAAAATCCAACAGATGTTTCTTTGATGGATTTTTGTTTCTTTCTTTCAATAGTAAGGTCAAGTTGGAATCATTTTCGATGGAGATATCGATAAACTCCAAATAGGATCCGAAGTAAGATTTCATCGTCTCATCATATAAATCTAAAGTATGTTTGAGGTTTCCATCTTTATCCCTAACTTCTAATTTAGAATCGGAATATAAAAATATTTTATCGGAACTCACTTCTATATTCATTGGAGCACCACTTGTGGAAAATTCTGAGATGAACTTCCCATCTAAACCAAGGATGTAAGCTACTTCCAAATTATTTTCTGTAACCAAAACCCTGTTGCCGACTTGTTTTAAGTTTCTTAAGTTTTCGAATTCTATTTTTGAATTTAAGAGCTCCCAACTAGATCCATCCCATCGATATATCTGCCTTCGTCCGGCTGTATTTGCAAATATCACATACGTGTATAGGCCAATGGTTAATATTTGGTATGGTGCGGGGTTTTGTAATTTTGGTGCAGGCAAATTAAAAAATTTATCCTCATTAAAGTAAACCACTGAATCCGAAGATCCAAACGAGACACTGTCTTGATTGGAATGAAAAGGGTTATCACTAGCCAAATAAAATCCCACAGGGAATTCGAAACGTGTGATTTGGGTTCCATCGTTTTTATAGAGGATGGGGCTTTGGTTCCAAGATCCAATCCAAATATTGCCGTGAGTGTCACGTTCGAAAAGTATTCTTTCGAATCCTGTGATGATAGACTCTTTCTTTATATTTTCAGTTATCTTAATATTGATCTCTTGCATTTTGGTTTTCAAAAAAACTTTTAATGCAAATTGAAAACTATACTTGATTAGGCAATTTATTTTTTATTTTAGCAATTTTGAATGTATCTGCCATGAATATTACTACAATCATTTATCTTTCGTCTTGATATTCATATGGTGGATATTCGGTATTTAGAATCTGTATAGTATCATAGAATTCTTTAAGACAAATAATGAAAATAAAGATAAATTATTTGGGAAATGTGAAGGCGATAGTTGTTATTGTATTGGCCTAGGAAATTAAGGAAAAGATTGATAGCTATAGAAGTTCTTAAACATTATCAACATGATTTGTCGATCGTTTTTATATAACTGCCAATCACTTTTAAAATTGGATCATTTTTTAAATTATTTTGATTTAAAATCATTCCTTCTAATGGCTTTATATCAGCAAATAGAAATCTTTGAAATAAATAACGGGCAAAAAACATTCGGATCGTATTTAGCAAAGGTAAACTTTTTTTCTGAACGAATACACCTGAGATTTGAGTTTCTTTGGAAAATGGATTGAGAGATAATAACAATTGGCTCTTAATCTTTCCTAAGTCAGATTCTACAGTAAAAAGCAAACCTTGGTAACATCGAATGGTTACTTGGATTTTATTTTTGGAAATCCATTTCATGAGGAGATCTGATAACTTCTTTCCAATCACTTGAGAAGTATAACGAAGTTCTATTACTTTTGTTTTTTTATTCCAAATGATTTCTGGTTTTTTAATGAGCTTTCGTTTATGAACAAATTCTAAATGGATGGGATCGAACGCGTTTACTAGAATTCCTTTCCAATTTGTCGATACTGTCTTTTGTGGGAATGTTTGGTACATTTGTTTATTAGTTGGTATGAGGTCCAGTGTTGGAAAACTAGAATTCGGCGTTAATCCGATATATACAAATATAGATCCAAAAGTTTCTTTGGTGGAAAACTTCTTTTGTTTGTATTGCCCTATTGTTGATGAATTTGATATCCCTTCTGAATCAAAACAAAGATGATGGAGAGGACAAACAATTCCTGAGGTTGACCAACTAGCATTTTTGAGATGAGCTCCAAGATGAGAACAAATCCCTTCAAGAGCAATGACTTCGTTCGTTTGGTTTCGAAAAAGAATGAGTTCTTGTGTTTCAGTTGAAAACGGGAGTATTTTCCCGATAGGTAAATCTTTGGAAGAACAGACCAAATACCAAGTTTCTTGCATTAAATCCAACCTTTATAGATTGCATGAAAGATTTGATGAAAAACATTTGAAATTTTTGGAGATCTAAAGTAATGGTCTGTTCCCCAAACAGGGATAATGTGAGAATCTGGTATGATTGCATCTAAAAGTAGGGTGACCCCATCGTTGGGCCCGAAAGAAGATAAATATTTGTAACGGCTTCGGATTGTACCCTTTAGGTGGGATTCGATAGGAAATCCAACGACTGATACTGTCTTTAAGTTTTTTGGAAGAGAGAATGGTTTATTTAGATCATTTGGCTGGAGTGAAAAATCAGATACAAATTCCAACGGAATCCCAACTACATTTAACAATGATTTGCTAAAAAAATTTTTTAATTTTGAATTTCCGACAAAACGTTCGACTAAATGTAACCCTTTATGAATTCCACCAACAGATACCCATAATTTAATTCGAGGACTTAATTCTGGATATTTCTCTAAAAACATTCTGAAATCGGATCCACCCTTACTAAAAGAAAAAACATACAAAGGCTCCTTCTCTTTAGCAATTGTTTCATAAATTATTTTGACATTGTCGTTGATTTTACCTTTGCTTTGCACTGGTATTTTTAGAGTCTCTAATCCAAATTTTTTAGCAATGGACAAAACAAGTGAACCGTCACCTGCATACTCAGGCAATTCTTCATAAAGACCAGCCGGAACTGCTAAAACCTTACCTTTAATTTTCCCAAATTTCCCTGACTCTGGAGAAAAAGAATAAAGTTGTTTGTAAAATGAAGGAACACCGGACCGGTTTAAAATCAAATCATAGAGAAATGCCGTCGCCAAATCAATTCCATGTGATTTCTGTATTTCGATTAATTGGTCTGCTCCGATATCTTGAAAAGTAATATTTGGTAGAATTGATTTCGCTTTTAGGAATAGATCTGTTTCATCCAAAACAGTTGATGGGATTTCTTTTTGGAGAAGGCGAATCAAAGACATAAACCGAATTTACCAAAAGAAAATGGTTCGTCGAGAGAAATAAAATTCAAAAGAATGTGAAACTAATCCATTTAACTATGAAGATTCCGAACCGTGACGAATGTTTTTATTTCTTTTCGCATTTATTTGTACTCACAATTTTATTTTGTATTTTTTACGGGACTACAAATTATCTGGCATCTCAAAGAACTGATCATTTAGAATTGTATCTGAACTTTGAAAAAAATATTCCATTCTTTCCTTCTTGGATCTTAATATATTTTTCGATAAACTTAATTTTTTTTCTTCCTCTTTTCTATTTGCATCCGATGGAAATGCGCCTTCTTAGTATTTGTTTTTCTTTGATTACAATTGTTGCTTCTATTTGCTTTATTCTACTACCTGCACGTTTGGGATATCTTAAGCCTATGTCTTTTTCTATCTTTCATTCCATATACCAATTTCTGTATACAATAGAATATCCACATAATTTATTTCCTTCCTTACATGTATCTTATTCCGCTTTGATCTTTCGGTTTTTATTCCCTAAAGCAAAAAGAAAAGAGAAATTCTTATTCATCGTTTGGTTTATATTGTTGGTTCTTTCTGTACTTTTTACCCATCAACACCATATCTTCGATATCTTCAGTGGTCTTTTACTTACTTATCTGGTTTTAAAACTGGCGTTCTACGGGGAGAGGAAGGGGTGGCGGTTCTTTAGAATGGACAGGGCCTAACCACATCTTCCAATATTGTTTCAAATATGATATATCTGTTTTTCTTTTTTTCCCAAGTCTTGGCAAAAGAGTCCAGGGGAACTCTGGATGTTCATGATGTTCTCTATCCCAATTCCCATTTAATAAAAGTAATTCATGCCATCTTGATGTCTCTAGATTAAAAGCACCCTCTACCACCTTCCTTTGAGTATAGGCGTGAGTGATGTATTGCCTAGTTGACCAATTGATCGCAAAACAAAAGTAAAGGATGACAATACCCGTTGGGTGAATCAGCCCACTGTAAAAAAGAATACTCCAAATCAATATGTAGGTTGTAGTCTCCCATCTAATTTTTGGAATATCAGAAGGTACTAGATCTTCTAACATTACCATAGTGCTTTTACGGTTCTTAAAAACTTTCCAATTTCGAGCATTGGGGAATAAAGCCACCAAAACATTCCCAAGTACAGCACTAGGCCAAAAAAAACCTGTTAGTATCGAGTACCATTGCAGGTATTTGATCATTCGATTATCATTTTTTGTGATCAAATCAAAGGACTCATAAATAGTTCTGTTACAGGCATGGTGTTTGGAATGGGTTACTCGGACCAGAGTATAGGAAATAGGGAATAAAAAGCCAGCAAGACGACCACCGAAAGCATTGAGTTTTGGATTTTTGTGGTAATTTCCATGTGCCGCTTCGTGTAAAAGAGCGTAATTAGTTAACAATAGAAAGGAGAGGGAAACCAAACATATAATTGTTTGGTGGTTCAGGGATGTAGATCTCAAAAATACAAATACGGATACATAAGAAAGATATATTAGGATTTGGATGACAAAATTTATTCTTCCTGGAATCAGATTTCTTATCTTGACAAAAGTTTTAATAGGTGATCCTCTCTAAAATCCGTATGAAACTTATCAAAATTTTCCTACTTTTTCCAATCATTTTTCTATCATCTTCGCATTTAATTGCAGAAGATCCTGTTCATAATGAATTGCGAAAGTTCAAAATAGAATTGGAATCAGCAATGGAGGCAAAAGATATTTCAAAAATTCTTCCTTTTGTTCATCCAAATGCGGTGATCACTTTCGCCAATGCGGAAGCCGTTCGAGGGCCTGAAGGAGTCGCCAAATACTTAAAACGAATGTTGGATGGTCCAAACAAAGTAGTAAACAAATTTGGAACTAAAATCAATGTGGATGAGTTAACTATTTTATATGGAGGAGGGACTGTAGGAATATCCTTTGGTGGCTCTGATGATTATTTTGAGTTAACTGATGGAATTTCATTTCATTCGAAGAGTAGATGGACTGCCACTCTGGTAAAAGAAAAAGGAAAGTGGCTAATAGCATCCGCTCATGTTTCTATGAATTTATTTGATAATCCTCTTTTATCAGCCGCTAAGAATTCTATTTATTGGATTGCAGGGTTTACCCTTATCATTGGTTTATTTTTAGGAATTGGTATCGGGAGATTCATTTTCAAAAAAGGTTAACCCATTGCACTCATTTAAAATCGCACTGATTTCTCCCAAAGGTCCTTTATATAGACACCGAACAGGAATTTTTCGGAAGGACCTTCGTGCAGCTCCTCTTACCCTAACAACCCTTGCTGCTTTGGTTCCCAATACGTTGGGGGCAGAAGTAAAAATATACGATGAAGGGATAGAAGATCTTCCTGCAAACATTGATGCTGACCTCATTGGAATGACCGTCATCACAGGTAGTGCCCCTAGAAGTTATGAATTGGCAGAAAAGTTTAGAAACCAAGGAAAGACAGTTATATTAGGTGGTCCACATGTTACTTTATTAGCGGAAGAAGCAAAAAAACATGCGGATTCAATTGTAACTGGTTATGCGGAGGAGTCCTGGCCAGAACTTTTATATGACTTTCAAAATCAAAACTTAAAAAAACATTATGTTATGTCTGCTTCCTTTTCTCTAGAAAAGAAAGAGAACCTTCCATTTCCCAAACGAGAACTTCTTCGCCAAAAAAGTTACAAAACTCTTAACACTTTTGAGGCCACAAGAGGTTGCATTCATAACTGCGAATTTTGTGTAGTTCCTGTTGCTTGGGGAAGAAGACCATTCCAAAAACCCATAGAACATATAGTTGAAGATATAAAACAAAGAAAAGCAAAACAAGTTTTGTTTTACGATTTAAATTTAATTGCTGATAAGGAATATGCAAAGGAACTTTTTAAGGCTTTAATCCCTTTGAAAATCTATTGGGTTGGGCTATCGACCACTCTCATTGGTAGAGATGATGAACTTTTTGAACTTTTAGTGAGAAGCGGATGCAAAGGACTTCTGATCGGATTCGAAAGTATTTCAAAAACAACATTAAGATCTACTAAAAAATCTTTTAACGATCCCGATGGGTATTCAGAACTCATTCGTAAATTACGAAATGTTGGAATTATCATCAATGGAACTTTTGTATTTGGCAATGACGATGATGACATTTCGACCTTTGATGCAGTTCGCGACTTTGTAATCGAAAACAAAATAGGACTTCCTCGTTTTTCAATTCTAACACCCTTTCCAGGAACTCCCTTATTCCAACGTCTGGAAAAAGAGAATCGGATTATTGATAGAGATTGGAGTAAATACGATGGACAACACATTGTTTTTCAACCAAAACAAATGACCCCAGACCAATTACAATTTGGCCATGAAAGAGTATGGAAAGAAGTTTATTCTATAAAGGGCATTGGGAAAAGAGCAATAGGCAATTTCACCAGCATTTTCCCAATTGTACTCGCTGCCAACTCAGCTTATCGATATTATGCGAATAATCTTTCTAAATTCTATACCTGTCGTGGAGGAATTGTTTGAGGTTAACCATCATTCATCCCTGCATAGGTCGCATACCCGGTAGAAAGTATATCAAAGGTTGGCAGATGGAATCTTTACCAGCCGCTCATCTAGCAGGATTAACTCCTAAACATATCGATGTTAAATTTTATGATGATCGAATGGAAGAAATTCCCTTTGACGAAGTTACTGATTTAGTGGCAATTAGTATAGAAACTTATACTGCTAAGAGAGCGTATCAAATTGCTACGGAGTACAGAAGGCGCAATATCCCTGTTGTCATGGGAGGATTTCACGCAACTTTAGTACCTGATGAGGTAGCTGAATACGCAGAAACAGTTGTTGTTGGCGAAGCAGAGTCTATCTGGAAAGATGTAATCAATGATTTCGAATCAGGTCAATTGAAGCGGGTCTATCGGTCCGAAAAACGTCCTGACATTAGTAAGGTGATTCCTGATCGATCCATCTTGAGTGGAAAACGATACTTACCCATTGGTCTTGTTGAAGCTGCCAGAGGTTGTACTTTTAAATGTGATTTTTGTGTGATTCAAACTTATTTCGATTCTACACAAAACCGCAAAGAAATCCAAACTATTTTAGACGAAATCAGATCAATCTCCGACAAACGCAAATTAATCTTCTTTGTAGACGACAACATTGTTTCTCATCCAAAGCAAGCAAAGGAATTTTACCGAGCCCTTATCCCTTTAAAAATTCGTTGGGTGAGTCAAGCTGCAATCACCATGACCCATGATGATGAAATGCTTCAGATTCTTAAAGAAAGTGGATGCCAAGGTGTACTCATTGGATTTGAATCGTTGAACCATGAAAACCTATTAAAGATGAATAAATCCTTTAACGGAACTAAAGGTGGAATCGAAGCAGCAGTGAAAAAGATGAATGCATATGGAATCAGACTTTATGCAACTTTTATTTTTGGATACGAAAATGATACTATTGATTCTTTTCGCGAAGCTGTTGAGTTTTGCATTAAACATAAAATATTTATGGCAGCCTTTAACCACCTAACACCTTTTCCAGGCACTCCTTTATACAAGCGATTAGAAGAAGAAGGAAAACTCCTTTACCGAAAATGGTGGTTGGCAGACGAGTATCGGTATGGTCAAGTTCCCTTTCGTACGGTTCTTGATCCTGAACTAATTCGAACAGAATGTGTGAAAGCTAGAAAATCTTTTTATTCATTCACCTCCATTTGGAGACGAATGTTTTCGAAAACGAACTCTAGCAGTTTTTTTATGTTACATGCATTCTTATTTATCAATTTACTTTTGCGAAAAGAAGCATCTTTGAGAGATTTATATCCACTAGGTGATCTTTCATTTCAAGGTGAACTTTTAAAAGTAAAGGAACCAATAAATGCCCTCAGTAAAAATCCTTAAGGCAATAAAGTTAGATGACAAAGATCTCATAAACTTTAGCAACTCCTTCCCCTCCGATGGTGGTTTAAAACTTGCATTAGATCGTTCCCCTTCTTACTTCGAATCCCTTTCAAAAGAAGGATTAAATACTGATATTATTATAGGGAAAGATAACATTACTAATGAAATCGTAGGAATCGGTCATCGAACAGAATTATCTTACTTTCTATTTGGAGAAAAAATACGTTTAGGTTATTTGAGTGGACTTAGACTTTTAAAAAAATATAGGTCAGGAATTGCACTTGCCCGAGGGTATCTAAAATTAAAAGAATTACACGAAAGATCTAACTGCAAAGGATATCTTACGACCATCCAATCAGAAAATAAAACTGCGATACAAATTTTGGAATCAGGGAGAGCTGGACTTCCAAAATACCAGTTTATAGACCATCTAACTACATTTGTATGGTTACCAGGAGTTCTAAAAGAGGAAACCACTCTCCAAATTCAGAAGTTATCAAATTCTACTGGAGCAGATCTCATCGAAGAGATCAAAAGAAGCAGCTTTCTTTTTCCAGAAATACCTGATTCGATTTATGAAGAGAAGGGATTTTCGAAATATTTAATTTACTCAAAGGAAGAATTAATAGCAAGCTTTGCTCTTTGGGATCAAAAAGAGTGGAAACAATGGAAGGTTCTCGGTTATCAAGGACAATGGAGAATACTTCGATATGTTTATAATTTTTGGGCAAACCTAAACAAGATGCCATGTTTGCCCAAACCGGGCTTAAGCTTATCATATATATTCTTAACTCAATTAAAAATCAAAGAATCTCAAATTCATCTTTTTCCTATAATACTTAAAAAAATTTTCCAACAAACAAGACTGACTTTCCCAAATACATACATTTGTTTTACAATTGCAAAAAAAGACCCGAAGTTCCCTTTCCTAAAAAATATTCCTGCTTGGAAAATTGAAAGTCGTGGATATTTTGTTAGTTGGAGAGGAGATGATTCCAATTTCATCGTCCCGGATGGTGGATTCAGTGAATGGGAGGCAGGACTGCTTTGAACTTAGACTGTAGGATTGTTTCTCCAAAGGAACTAAGTGATCTTCAAATTAGACAAATGTTTCTACTTATGGAAAAAAACTATATAGGAGTAGAGACAGATACATTTTATAATGATTTATATACTAAAACAAAGATTTTTCTGTTTTCAAAAGATAAAACAATTCATGGATTTACAAGTTTAAAGCTGGATTCGATCGAATGGAAAAAGAAAAAAATTCAAGTATCCTATTCTGGTGACACCGTATTGGCAAAAGAATTTCGAGGTAGTTTGTCTATTCCCATTCATTGGGGTCGGTATATGTTAAGAATTTCGCAAGATCAAACCCCCTTATACTGGCTATTGACATCTAAAGGATTTCGTACCTACAGATACCTGTCCGTATTTTTTAAGGATTTTATTCCTAACCCAAACACAAATAATACTGAACTAAAAGAATTAAGAGAGTATATTGCCATTCAAACTTTTGGATCAGACTATCATTCTGACAAAGGAATTCTGAGAAGGAGTAGAAATTTACAAACAATAAGGGACGTTGCATCTGATAAAAATTACATTGCAAAGACGAAAGATTCATATATCAAGTTCTTTGGAGAACATAACCCCAATTATCACCAAGGAGATGAGATGGTTTGTTTGGCAAAATTCGACAAATCTAACATTATTCCTTTTATTTATCGATATCTAATCTCGGATCAAAATGTATCATAGAATTGCCTCTCAGCTTTGGAAATTTAACTGCAAAAATGCATTTAACGATTTTCTAAAGAATCAAAACAATGTTTCTTCCATCCAAACTCAGATATTAAAGAAAATTCTAAGTTTAGGAGAAAAAAGTTTGATCGGTAAAAGATATTCCATGAGCCCTTTATGGGATATTAAGAATTTCCAAGAAAATATACCAATATCAGAATATTCTGATTATAAACCATATATTGAGTCTATTCTAAATGGGGAAAAATCAATACTAACAGACTCGAAAATTAGAAGACTGGGTTTGAGTAGTGGGAGTTCAGGAGCACTGAAGTATATTCCATTCACCGATCAATTGTCACAAGAATTTTCGCATTCCATCAGTGTATGGATTTATGGATTATTTTCTAGTCATCCCGAAATTATGGACGGTCAGTTTTATTTTTCTGTATCTCCCTCTGGTTTTCCAGAATCCGAAAATGGAAAAATCTCTATAGGATTTGATAAAGATGGTGATTATTTAAAACCTATAGAACGAATTTTTGCAAAAACACTTCTTATTGTACCAGAATGGTTGAGTAAGATACCAGATACCGATTTTGTAATGTATGTTACCTGTCTAAGGTTATTAGCAACAGAAAATTTATCATTTGTATCCATTTGGAACCCCAGTTATTTTCTATCTATTTTAGAGAGAATTTTGAAAGATAAGGACAAACTAATCTGGGACTTAGAAAATGGAACCATTTCCGAATATGAAAACACAAGATGGAAATCATATCTTTCTTCCTTAAAAGTAAAAAATTTCAAAAGGGCAAATAAACTAAAAACTTATCTTTATGATAGTAAACCTTGGCTTAAAGTTTGGCCCAATTTAAAAAGATTCAGCCTATGGACTGACTCTTTTGCCGAAAAACCTTATTTAAAATTAAAAACAATACTTCCAGACGTTAGCTTTGAATCAAAAGGTGTTTTTGCTACAGAAGGAACAATTACAATTCCAGTTTATACGAATCAAGTAAATCCAAAGCACATGTTAGCATATACATCTCATTTTTTTGAATTTATGGACTCACAAGGTAATGTTTTTCTTCCCAGCGAACTCGTAGAAGGAAGTGAGTATGAAGTTCTATTAACGACAGGCGGAGGCTTTTATCGGTATCGAATTGGTGATAGATTTCAAATGATTTCAAAAATAGGAGAAATCCCCGAATTAAAATTTCTGGGAAGAAATGACGATGTTTCCGATCTCGTAGGAGAAAAAATAAATGAAAGTTTTCTTCGACGAGAGATGGAACCATTATTTGCCAAGTTTGGCTTTTTGGAGAATAAAGCTTTCCTTAGAGGGAATCTCAGAGAAGAAAAAGCCTTCTACGAACTAGTGATTCATCTGGAAAAACCATTGATAGAAACCCAAATGTTGTCGGAAGCCCTAGAGTCAGCCTTACTGAAAAACCCTCATTATGCCTATGCTAGGCGACTTGGCCAACTAGACACAGTTAGAATTTCTTTTGAAAAAACAACAAAAGATAAAGTAGGAAGAGTTTCTACCGACAAACATAAGTTCTTGAGACGTCCAACCTAAATCAGGATTTTAGTGCATCTTTTTGTAAAGTATGTATCAAGACAAAACTGTAAAGGATGTATGAGTACACTCAAAAAACTAGCACACGTTATGCGACATAATATACATTCTCGGAAGTTGGATCTAATCTCGCATAGTTATTTGCAAAAGGTCCAGCATTGCGTTTTGCTTTCAGAATCTATTGATTGAAAGTAATTTCTTAAAAACGATCTTTATCTAAATTGATAGGTTTAGATTTTTTTGGATTTCCTTCTGAAAGGATGGATGAACATTTGCTTTGTTCGCATATCCTTTCCAATCCGAAACTCTTTCTTTAATTTCTTCAACGATAGATTTGATTTGGTTTTTTTTAAGATCTGCTTTTTTACCAAACTCAACCAAGTCCTCAAAGGTAAATTTTTCTCGTTTTCCATTGATACTCATTTGATGGCGACTCGTCCATTGACCATTGGGGTTGTAACTATAAGTCATATCAAATGCAGGTGATAAACTCCACTTACCATTTTGATCCATTAAAAAGGCAATGTTTTTTGTGTGATCATCTTGGTTGCGCGAAATGATGTTAAATATGGCTCTTTTGAATTGTTGTTCGAGTGTTGCCCTTGTATTTTCGGGAATCGTTTTGCGGATAATGTCAAATACTTGTTCATAACTATAAGCACCTGCCATATTAAAATCATAATGAGCAATTGCACAAAGTGATTGCATATGCAATTTCCCACCACCTAAGTTTCGATCAAATCGTTTAGTCATAAAATGATGTCTTCCATTTTCTTCCAATAGTTTTGATTCCATCATATGAATTCCACAGTCTAAGGCCATGAGGTAATAAGCATATTCGATCGAACCGAATCCTTTAGGATCTTTTAGTTCTTTATCTTTATTATTTTGAATTCCATCTAACTTTAGGATCCAATAGGAAAACTCTTCTGTAGTTTTGACTTGGCCAGAACGAACCTCTCCTGTTTTTTCATTATATGCAATGATGCATTTTGCCCTTGCTCCACCTGCCGATGTTCCAATCGCCAGTAAACTCGCCAAAGACTCCTTCAGTTTCTTCTGATTTGATAATTCCAACTTTGATGTAAATTTTTTTCGGTTCGTTAAAATATCAGATGCCAGTTTAACCATCTCAGCAATTTCAATAGGAACATCTTTGGATCTTAGTTTATAAGTAGCAGGTTTAAATTCCAAGGCTCCCATTCCGCGTTCACCAATATAACATAACCTCTCTACTGGGTTAAATGATTTGGTATCCCTGCCCTTTGTAGAAAGCCAAACATCAATAAGGGCATTCCCGAACTTATCTGGAAGAGAATCGGCGAGCATCCCAGGAAGGCCTTTGTATGTTTCTATATTGAGATTACGAAAAGAATAAACATTACGACTTTTAGGCATTAAAATAGGAGAAGGTTCAACCGGTGCATTTAAAAATTCGTTATCATATTCAAAGGCTGCAAACCTTCCTTCTTCGTTCCAAGAAACATAACCAACAAGACTACCCCAAAGATATACCTTCGCTAAGGTTACTGGTTCATTCACTTTGGTTTCCCCAACTCCAATCCTTTTTTTTGTTAGGCAGTATTTTACCTGTTTTTCTAACTCTTTGTCTCAATTTTTTTGATTTCGATTTCGCTAGAAGCGATAGGGAAAGACTAGGATCGCGAAAGGTCATCTGAAATTCGTTTAACAAATCCAATTCTTTCAGGATAGCAAGTAAGTTGAGTAAAGAAATATTCCCCTTCCCCGTTTCTAAGCGAGCAATAGAAGACAGAGACACACCGCTTTTTTCCGATAACTCTTCTTGTGAAAGTTCCATCTGGACGCGCCTTCCTTTCAAAGAGGATCCTATTTTCTCAAGAATTAAGTATAAATTATCGCCTGACCAACTCACTATAAGTAGTATTATATGATTAATTGACTAATTTTCAAGTCATTATTTATCATATATGGCATTTTATACAATGCTTTATATTATGTCATATACGACTTTTTATGTCAAATATACATATCTAAAAGTCTTATATGACTAATTATTTAACAATAAAATATACCTTCTTCTCTTTAATAAAATTAAGGCCTTACATCCAACCTTGAAAAATACAAATTTTTAGAATCAATACAAAAGCCTACCCAAATAGGCAAAAATATAAACTCAAGGCAGTTTATCTGTTTGATTCACGGTCAAGTTTTTAACAAGATTATCATAATCGAATCATTTTAATCCAATAAAATCCGCAATGACCAACAAACATGAGTAAATCGATTGAAAACTTATTAAAAAATTCACGCCTACCGGGACCACGAGGCAATTTAGAACTTTTATATTCTTTTTCTAAGACTGCTACAGAAAAGGAAATCAAGGAATGTCTATCCTTTGCGAAGGACGACCTACATAACTCACCAGAAGAATTCGTTGTTATGTGTGGTATTGTCGGTTACTGTATTTTTCATAAAGATAACATTAAGTCTACGCTTACAACAATCAGAAAGTATGCATCTCACAACAGTTGGAGGATTCGAGAAGCAGTTGCGATCGGGATTCAGGAAATTATAGAAAATGATACGAAACAAATGATTCAGAATCTAAAACAGTGGATGCAAGGAAACGAACTAGAAAAACGGGCAGTTGTCGCAGCCTTATGTGAGCCAAAACTTCTCAAAGAAAAGGCAGCAGTGATGAGTCTACTAGAAGTGCTCCAAGAAATCACAATGACTTTTGATGAAACCAAAGATAAACTTTCTGAAGAACAGAATTCATTAAGAAAAACACTTGGTTATTGTTGGAGTGTTGCCATTGTTCCTTTCCCAACAGAGGGAAAATCTGCATTCGAAAAGATAATCAAATCAAAAAACAAACATATTCGATGGATAATCAAAGAAAATTTAAAAAAGAACCGTTTGATCAAGATGGATCGAAACTGGGTAGATAAGATCTTAAAACAAATCTCTTAACTAAAAACTCGAGACTGCTCAAAACTGATATTCAGAATGAAAAACTGCCTTTGTAGTTGCAACCAAAGACAATTTTTCATACGAACCCCCTACATCGCAAATTGAAAGTAAGGCAAACTATCTTCTGGTTCGCGTATCCTTTGTTTAACGAGAAAAGTTTTTATTTTTCCTTTTCCTTTAATGTCAATTTCTCCCCTTTCTTCCAATTCAAAGTCAGATTGAATCAATTTTGCAGTAGATTCTGTAATTTGGATTTCATTCGGTAACCCATGTGATTCCATTCTTGACGCTAAATTCACAGCATCACCCCAAATATCATAAATAAATTTTTTGGTTCCAATCACACCAGCAACAACAGGACCTGTATTGATCCCAATCCTCATACTGAGTTTGTGTCCACTTTTTCCAAGGCGTAGCCTTGCTAGTAATGATTTCATATCCCAGGCCATATGGGCAGCAAGTAAAGAATGATATTGGTCTGGAGTTGGGAGTCCTGCAACAGCCATATATGCATCACCAATGGTTTTAATTTTTTCTAATTTATACTTTTCAGCTAACACATCAAAGTATGAAAATATTTCGTTTAGAATACGCACGACTGCCTCAGGTTTCATTCCCGATGAAATCTGAGTAAAACCGACAATATCAGCAAATATGACTGAGACTTCAGGATAACTATTGGCGATTAATCCTTGTTTTTCTTTCAATTCTTCAGCAATTGCTTTCGGTAATACATTTAATAAAAGTTTCTCTGCCCTTTCCTGTTCATTCCTTACCTTCTCATATGCATTAGCAATTTCTACTCTTGAATCTTCATTTTCTTTTAAGGTAGAACGAACCTTACCTAATACCAAATTGTATCTTTCGGCAATTTGTCCCACTTCAGTGAAAGGTTCGACAGGTACATCTAGAGTTAAATCCCCTGTTTTGTGTTGGTAATCCATTGATAGAAATAAATCGATGAGTTCGGTCGTAGCCTTATGTTCCGATATATTCAAACCCATTCGCTCTTCTGTTTCATCTACTCTGAGTCTATAAATTCGATTGATTCCCTTAAAAACAATATAAGAAACTCCAAATGAAAAAATGCCTACAACAATGGAACCTAAGATCTGGATGAGAATGAAATCCCATCTTCCGTTCGTAGCTCCCAAGGAATCAATATCTCCAAAAATACCTACGGCAAGAGTACCCCAAAGTCCGCCCACTAGGTGAACGGGAACCGCCCCTACTGCATCGTCAATTTTCCATCTTAAAAGTAATTTTTCCGCAGGAATGGTAAGTCCACCTGCAATCATACCAATGATAGCAGCTTGTTTTGGATCCACACAGTTAGCACTAGCAGTAATGGCAACAAGTCCCGCCAAAGATCCGTTTAATGGCGAGATCGCCTCAGGGTAACCTTTGACTATCCAAGTTAGAAATAATGCCACCATCATCGAAAATCCAGATGCTATAATGGTGTTTAAAATAACGATCGGAACTGAACCATTAAATGCCAATGTACTTCCGCCATTAAATCCCATCCACCCAAACCAAAGGATAATACCACCTAACATTGCTAATGGGAGATTACTTCCCGTCACCGTTTTGGATGCTTCTCCATCTTTGAATCTACCGAGCCTAGGACCAACAACCAAAAGTAGGGCCAAAGAAACCCAACCACCAACACTATGTACCTGTGTAGAACCAGCAAAATCATGGAATCCAAGCTCTTCCAACCAACCACTAGAGGAGTTGAGAAATGCACCTCCCCAAACCCAATGGCCAACAATCGGATAGATGATTCCAGAAATAAGTGCCGTTGCTAAAAGATAGGATGGAAATTTTAAACGTTCTGCCACAGCACCAGAAACAATCGTGGAAGAAGTCCCACAAAACATAAGCTGAAATAAAAAGAATGTCGGAGGCCAAGCGTTGTCTTTTGGAAAAGCTGGCAAAAAAAGATCAGTTCCAAACAAACCATAGAAAGAGGTGCCAAACATAATCCCAAAACCAAACAAATAAAATAAAAGGGTAGCCACTCCAAAGTCGGCAATGTTTTTAATGGCAACATTAATTGAATTCTTAGCACGAGTTAATCCAGACTCTAAAACTAAAAAACCACCTTGCATCATCAATACAAGTCCTGAACAAACAAGCACCCAAAGAATATCTAAAAGATTTTTTTGAACCGACATCCTACCCTCAAGATCTGATTTTACCTAAGTAAATCTACTGAGGTATTTTTTTGATCCAATGAGATGATTACAGTTTCTTTCTGTCCAGCAAGTCGAATTCTATATCGTTTCGCCTAACAATTAATTTAAAAAGGAAATAGGGAACGGAAACACCCCTAGAAATTGTTTACATTGTGGGCAACTTGCTTAGTCTTTGTCCCAGCGCCACCGATCGCAGCGGAAATCCTTTCCCAAAGGGAAAGATTGAAGCGAAGAGCGGGATCGAGCCAATAGAAAATTTATGACACCTAACAAATTCGAGGCGCCAAAAAAACCGTCACCAATTCTTTGATGAAAGGATTCTTATCCAGTTTTTATGAAATTAACTATTAAAGTAAAACCTAATAATAAAAAACCTGGCCTGGAGTTTGTATCCGAATCAGAATGCATTGCAAAGTTGAAATCACCACCAGTCGATGGGAAGGCAAACGAGGAATTGATTGTTCAACTTGCAAAACACTTTCGAATACCCAAAAGTAATGTAGAAATAGTATCTGGACTTTCTTCGAAAACGAAAGTAGTTTCGATACTCGGGATCGATTGAGAAAGATCAAACCTTAAGATTCAGAAATACTTCAATTTTCAATTCACAGAATTAAATCCTAACACCAAATTTGTAAATCTAAGAGTTTTAGACTGATATGGTATCTCAAATGAAAAAACCTCATATTCTTCTTGAAACAAAAGGGGAAAAGCTTTCCCTAATGCGGTTTGGAGCATAGATTAAATTTATGAATTTCCCATGGAGAACGGGCAGTTCTCATCAAACTAAACTTAGGTGATTAGGACTGACTCAAGTATCCCAAAAGATACTGTAATGAAGATTCAAATTGTTTTTGGTTTTGTTTGGTCTTTGCACCTTTTCCATTCTTTCTCGGAGCCATAGAGAATGCGAGTGCATTGCCATGGACAAAATCAATAATGATATCTAGTTTTTTTTCAACATTCCTACCTGGGCCAAAGGCATTCCAAAGGTCTTGGAGTTTCTCATTGAGTAGAACGACAGAGGGAAAATCTTCGAAAGAATTTTTAATTAAATACAAAGACAAACCAGGGTATTCAATGAATAAATTCCAGTATTCTACCAAGATTTTTTGAAACGCCTGCTTTGGATTCTTGGCATTAAACATAGCTTTATTTTCAAAACGATGGAAAATTAACTCCACGATTGCTTTTGTTAATTCCTCCTTACTCGCAAAATAGTGATACACTGCCATTGGATCCAAATTCAATTTTGTGGCTAATTTCCGCATACTGAAAGAATCGTATCCGTCTTTTTCACAAATTTTTAATGCTGTTTGAACAATTTTTTGTTTCATAAATCTTAAAACTCTACAGTGTAGAAATAAATGTCTACGCTGTAGAGTAATTACACCATGATAAAATATAAAGCATTTATTGCAACTAGTCTAGATGGATTTATCGCCAGGACAGATGGGTCTATTGACTGGCTAACATCAGAAGAATATGTCTTGGGAAACAACGATTTTGGGTATTCTTCTTTTATGAAGAGCATTGATTGTATCATCATGGGTAGAACTACCTTTGAGCAGGTTCTCACCTTTGAACCATATCCCTTTGCTTCGATTCCAGTGTATGTTTTAACTCGTAATTCAGACTATCAGTATCATTCACAGTTCCCCATCCAAATATTTTATGGGAGTTTAAACGAATTAAACTCTAAATTAGAAAAAGAAAAAATCAAATCGGCTTATGTTGACGGAGGTAAACTCATCCAATCCTTTATCAAAGAATCCATGATGGATTCCATCACCATCACTCTGATTCCAGTTCTACTTGGCTCGGGACTCCCGCTATTTGCCAACTTATCAAAAGAAATAAAATTGAAACACCTAGAGACTTCATCATTTCCCAATGGATTTGTTCAGTCGTTGTATCATGTTTACTAAGATGAACTTTTTGAGAGAATTTTTTAGGGGATTTAGTCTTTGGTTGCCAGATGGGGGAATTTGTGTTAGAGGTTTTTTAGGAATCCCACAAGCCCACCTCCGCCACCCAATTCAGGGCGGGGGCCCTGGCGTCGCGGGCAATGTGACATAATGCAAATCATCCACTCCCCGCTCGACCCAAGGCTTACCGCATACCAACTTCTCAAATCAAAAGAAGACCCTTCTGATACTTTCATTGCCGATCATGAAAAAACAGCCGTTCGCCTTCTTCAGTCAAGCCTCCAAGTAGAGTCGGTATTTTGTATGCCTAGGTATTGGGAAAAACATAAAAACCTAATTCAATCCAAGTCAATCGACACTAACAAATGTTTTGTTGCAGAAAAATCTGTATTTGAAGAGACAATTGGTTTTTCTGTGCACCAGGGCTTTATGGCATTAGGTTACCAACGATGGGCCTCCTTATCTGAAATCAAAACACCATCCCTACTTTTAAATTCAATTGTCGATAGCGAAAATATAGGATCCATTATTCGTACGGCAGCGGCTTTTGGAATCCAATCAATTCTATTCGATTCTAAATCGGCTTCTCCCTATCTACGCAGAAGTGTGCGAGTATCCATGGGATCTCTTTTTCAAATCCAATTGATTAAAATTCAAAACCTAAAAGAAAGAATTTCTGACCTACAAGGATCAGGGAAAAAAATCATTTCACTTTCTCTTCCAAAAGACAGAGATCACCTATTATCAAAAACAAAATCCATCTACGAAATAGGAAAATTAAATGATTTTGTTTTGGTGTTAGGGAACGAAGCAAATGGGATCGAAGAAGAAATACTCAAACTATCGGACTTATTAGCCTACATTCCTATGAAAAACCAAATTGATTCATTAAATGTTTCTCATGCACTAGCAGTTGCTTTGTCACATTTAATTGAATAAAACATGTGAGTTAATTTTTAATTTTCCCAGTCCCAGAAAAAATCTTTATTTGTCATTTCAGGTTCTGCATCTTCTACATTATTACTTTTGTCAAAAGAATGACCTTCTAAATCTTTTTTAGCAGATTCTAAATCCAAAGTTTCTTTTAACCAATACTCTTCTGTCCCAAAATGAGGAAATAATGAAGGGAAGGAAGGATCCTTCCAACGTTTCGCAATCCAAGCTGCATAATGAACATATCTTACAATACGAAGAGGTTCTACCAACTGTAACCAATTTTCGTCAAAGTCCGCAAACATAGTGTATCCTTGCAGAAATTGAAACAAATCAGATTTCTGGTCTTCTTCACCTAACGGAAGCAACATCCAAAAATCTTGTACAATTGGACCCGTAAGAAAATCATCGAAATCTAAAATACTAAATCCATCTTGTGAAATGAGTAAATTCCCTTTGTGGCAATCTCCATGAATCCTTTGGAATGGAATTTTATATTCTTTTACAAGTGATTCAAAAATTTCAAAAGACCTGAGTGCGGTGGCTTTATATCTTTCTGCCAAACTATTGTTTGGTATTAAATGATTCTCTAGAATAAAATTCAAAGATTTTAATCCGTAAGAAGGTATATCAAGCATTGGTCTGTGAAGAGAACTCAAACGTTTCCCAACAGAGTGGATTCTGCCAATCAGAGCGCCTACTCTTTCCAAATCTCTACCCGCAATTTCTTCGACAATCCTTCCATTCCGAAGAGGCCAAATGGCAAAGTATATCCCCGACCATTCAAACAAAGTTTTTCCTTTGATCTCAATCGGAGTGATTACTGGAATCTCGCCTAAAGATAACTCACTTAAGAATTTATGTTCTTCGAGTATTTCTTCGTAACTCCATTTACCGGGTCGGTAGAACTTAACGACAATTCTCCCGGAATTTGATGTCTCTATATCATAAACACGATTTTCGACACTATTTAACGGGTAAAAACGACCAGTCGTTTCATAACCCAAGGATTCAATTGCATTGAGGATTGAGTCAGGTGTTAGTTGATAAAAAGAATGATTGATATCCAATGTAATGATTTAACTTATAATTCGGTTCCGACCGGAGGACTTCGCCTCATACAAAAGTTTATCCGCTGTTCGAAGAAGTTCAACTGGGTTTTCGATCTGGCTGATATCTCCACCGGCAACTCCACCACTGAAAGATATCTTAAAATTTTGTCCAGCTTCTGAGTTTAATTCCAAACCAGAAACCATTTCTCTAATTTTGTCAAGAACCCGTGCTGCATCAGCAAGTCCAGTTTCTGGAAATACAATTACAAATTCCTCACCACCAAATCTAGAGATAATATCAGACTTACGGAGAGATGTTTTTAATTCAGAAGCGATTCTTTTCAAAACGATATCACCGGTTTCATGTCCATAAGTATCATTAATTTTTTTGAAAAAGTCAATATCAATCATCGCCAAAGAAAGATTGTGTTTGTGCCTCTTGCATCTTTGGAACTCTTGATCTATTCGCTCTTCCATATAACGACGGTTATAAAGCCCAGTCATTACATCGCGAATCGAAGTTTCTCGCAATTGGTCATGTAAAGATTTCATTCGTAAAGCGCTAAAAATTCTTGCAAGAAGTTCAATTTCTTTGGCTGGTTTTGTAATGTAATCAGTGGCACCTGCTTCTATCGCAAGTTTTAGATTTTCGGGTTCTGTATGACCCGTCACCATAATGACGGGAAGCCAACCCACCGGAGAAGAAGAAAAAATTTCCGATATAAGCTCAATCCCAGATCCGTCGGGTAATTCCCAATCCAAAAGAACCACATCAATTTGGTCTTTGATGATGATCTCTCTTGCTTCAGAAAGATTCACGGCTTCCAATGGAATATATCCATGGTTGGAAATCCAACGATTGAGAAGTTTCCTCTGTAATTCAGAGTCTTCTATGATAAGGATTTTTTTACCTTCTTCCATTCTCCAATACTTTTACTTTTTCTTTTTTTTACCTAGTATTTTTTCAACTTCGCCTTCTTCTAGCGGAACTTTTACTACAGTTCCTCCTTCTTTACGGATTTGATCTAAATCCACCACAGCACCTGTTAGCAGGCGAGAAGCCTTTTTCGATCCATCTTTTACGCCGTAGACAACCCACTTGCCTCCTTCGAGGGAAAGCACTAAGTATGTGCAATCAGCAACAGCAAGCACCGAATGAGCAGACATATGAGCAATAAATTCATAACTTAGTACCACTCCTGATCCAATGACGATCCCACTGGGAACACCAACTGCTTTTGTTAACTGGTAAATTCCATAGGAGGTTCCCGTTCCAAAACTAGCTGCAGTCCCTGCAACCCCAACGGTTCCTGCTGCCAGTTTTGTGGAAGTGTAAGTCACTGCTTGCGTTGTTGCAGAAGCACCCGCAACCGATGCCCCTGTAACAGTACCGGCGACAGCAAGACCTCCACCGAGGATTGTTTGTCCAGAAGTCACACCCACTAGACTCATAGGAGCCAAGACGTATTTTCCAGACGACTCAGTAACAACAGCAGCTGATTTGACCGAGTATGCAGATGTTTTTCTGGCAACAGCAGAAGTGACTTTTGCACCCTTTTCCATCGATTGAACTGATTCATTTAAAATCACTTCGGTGCTATTCAATAGTGCACCTAATGCGAGTTCAACACTAGGTGCAGTGATGTACACCACACCTTTCCCCGCTAGTGTAAATGTCTCTACTAGACAATAAAGGCCTGTTCCTGCAGCGTTAGTGATTACAGCCGAGGGATAAATGATTCCGTTCCAACTTACATAGCCGACTGAGAAAACAGTTATTTTTCCAATTGGTTTGATGAGTCCATCATAAAATACGGCTTTTGCAGTTCTTGAGAATGCTTTCAATAAAGCCAACGGAACCCCTTCCCCGTCTGCAATGGATTCTAAATCCGCTTTCGCACGACCCATTTCTTTAGAAGTGTCTTGCCCAAAAGTAAAGATGGTTTCCTTCCAACTCCCGAACAACTTTCCGGAAACCGATGAACGAAATTCTTCAATCTCAGAAAATCTACGAAGCCAACTTTTAGACTTTATATCATCAAATGATTCATCGTAAGAAGATTTTAATGCATCATCTAAATCCACATATCCAAGAACCGTGGATTCAAATACTTTTTGGTATTCTTGTTTGTATTGGTTGAATCTTTTTGTGGTGGAAGGAGAATGATCTACCGCTTCTTTTTGATTGAGTTGCATATTTGCCCAATCATCCCATTCCTTCCGAATGAGTTCCGAGTTCTTCACAACCGCCTCATGAGTTTCCTTACCTCGATCAAGCGATGTTCCTACTAATCCATAGGATTCGGCAACGGATGCATACATGATAAATAATCCTGGTTTGGTGGCGTTTTCATTTAGATATTGAACAGCGGCATCTCCTTTTGCATTCAACTTCCCTGCGACAGACCAACTCATTTTAGTTCCGTCTTTAACGATAACAACCGATTCACGTGCTTTTAAAACGGAACGAGAGAACTCATCCCCAGCCAAGCCAAATCTTTGACCCATAAAATGGATGGGAGCCTCTTCAAAAGGAGGAATGAACTTGATACTTGTCCCTTTTACCGGAAGGGCGCCTTGATAATATAGGGAAGTATGACCTTCAATCGCTAACTTTTTGGTATTCTTTAATGGGTCCTCTTGTTTTTTATCGGAACCAGAGCATTGAACCAAAAATACAAAAAGAGAGAATGAAACGAGAACAGTTTTATATACTTTTGGATTCATTATTTTTCAGAGACCTTTTTATTTGCACGTTTTGATTGTTCTTCAATTTCAGCATCTAGTACTTTCTTGATAATCTTTGGATCATCTGTTAAGATTTTTACTTTGCCTGCTTTCTTTGCCTCTTCTAAATTAATCACAGTACCTGTAGGTACATCATCAGAAACATAATTACCTTTTACCATAGCAATCACAACGCGTGGACCATCATAGGTAATCAAGATAGAACCTTCAACTGAGGCCAATACCAACTGGGAAGGAAGCGCGGTCATTGCTCCATAACCCAAAACCAAACCGGAGCTCATTGCATACACACCCGCTTCCGCAGTCCCCTTTGATAAATCATAAACCAATCCCGTTGCGTAAGCACCAGTGTCATATGTAGTCCCTCCAACGGCACCAATTGCACCTCCTGTAGTTGCCCCGGCAACCGATGTGACTTGGTTGAATGCAGCCAAGGTTGTTCCTGTTGTATAAGTAGGGACTGTCGATGCCGCAGATAAAATTCCTATCGAACTAAAAAGTCCCGCTTCCAAAGTTGGCGATATTACCCGATAACCAGACTTAGTTGCATAAAAGAAAATAAGACCCGTTGAAATCAAGGCCCGAGAAGAAAAGTTCATAGTTTTGGAAAGAGGCACATAAGCACCATTCACCACAAGAATTTCGCCAGCATTGGGTACAGTTTTGGAGATTGGTGCCACCATCACTTCTTTAATGGCGACAGTATATCCTTTGAAAATATCTACAAGAGCCAAAAGAGAATTTCCTCGATCTCCAGATTCCTCATAATTTTTTGTAAACTCATCAGAAGCTTTAGAAAAAGAATCACCCCAAGCAGAAACTATATTTTTTGAATTCTGTTTGATCGTTGTATCAAACAGATCGTTATATTTAGAATTTTTCCGATCATAATCTACTTTTAATTCATCCAAAGAAGCTGACATTAACTTCACATCAGTCTCCATCCTGGGAACCATATAAATATAACCTTGGACAAATCGAGAACCCGCTTCCTCAAAACTATCTTTAGAAACTTTCCATTCCGCTTTGCTGAGTTGCCAGCCAGCATCATAAATATCTTCTGTACGACTAGAGGAATCTTTAATCCCACTTTTGGTCCAAGAAGCAACTGAACGCATGGTTTCACCTAATTTTCCCGGATATTCTTCACTCCGTTTTTTCATATGCACTAGAACCATAGCTTTGGCCACACGACCGCTAATCGCACCATTTTCGAAAGCTAAATCCATAGTTTTTTTACCGGATGGAATGACTGCCCATCCATTCTCCCAGAGGTTTTTCCTAGACCCAAAGGAGTTAGCAGTTAGTGGGGCAATTTTTTTGAAAGTTTGAGGTTTGTTTGCAGTGATGACAGACTCGCCAAGAATTTTATCAGCTTTATTGGAACTAAAACATTGCAGGGATAAGGCGACCATTAACAAAAGGAAGAATTTTACAGAAACAAGTTTCATAAGATGAGGGAACCGTATAGAAGTGATCGAAATATGCAATAGAAAAATTGCTGGTTCTTGCTTAATCCATGTTTAGTGAGACAAAAATACCACACCAGTTTATTTACGTGACCTTGGAGATTGCAGAATTATCCTTACCTCTATGAAGAAACTGAACATATATCTTGCACTCATTGCCTTGGTATTGTGTGTCGTAATCATCATTCGTAAAAATGATCTAAGTTTAACCAAAATTGCAGCTCTCATGGCCATATCTACTTCCAACGAAATCTTTGACTTTCAAACCACAGATGCAATTGCAAAACAAAAACTAAAGTCTAAATTCGCCCCAACACCTGAATTTAAGATCCCTGGACTTGACGGAATTAGTTACGATGCCTATAGACAAATCGAATACAAACCAGATGTTGCCATTTGGAAAAATCTGGCTCTTCCCTACCAATTGCATTTTTTCCATCCAGGACATATTTACAGTAATGGAATTCAAATTTATGAAGTAATCGGTGAAAAACCTGTAGAAATTCCTTATGATGCTTCTCGTTTTAATTTTGGAGATTTGCCACTTTCTGATGAATTCTCGGAACTCTCTAAAAAACTTCGTTACACTGGGTTTCGTGTACATTACCCAATCAATCAAAAAGAAGCTTTAGAAGAATTCTTAGTTTTCCAAGGTGCATCTTACTTCAGAGCACTCTCTAAAGATCAAGTTTATGGTTTATCTGGCAGGGGCCTTGCCATCAACACAGGACCAAAAGACAGAGAAGAGTTTCCAATCTTTGAAAGTTTTTATATCAAACGACCTCAGAAAAATGATACTGCCATTACTATTTATGCCATCATGAATGGTGAATCTGTTGTTGGTGCTTATGAGTTCATTGTGAACCCAGGGGAAATTACTACGGTTGATGTCCGAGCCAAAATCTATCTTCGCAAAAAAATCAAACGCCTTGGTTTTGCACCAATCACCTCTATGTACTTATACGGAGAATCCGACAGCCCCATCTTAGGAAATATCCACCCAGAAGTACACGACTCTGATGGACTACTCATTCAAAACAAATCTGAAGATTGGGAATGGAGACCTCTCATCAATCCTAAAAAAACCCAACTAACAAGAATTCCGCTCGACTCTCCAAAAGGGTATGGACTCATCCAAAGAGATCGTAAGTTTAAAAGCTACCAAGATGAAAAACTCAAATACCATTTAAGGCCTAGTCTTTGGGTAGAACCAAAAGGAGATTGGGGTAAAGGAAATTTATACCTATTAGAGTTCACAACCAATTTAGATTCTGACGACAATGTCACAACGTTTTGGGAACCAGCCATTCCCCCCAATCTCAATGAAGGTTTCGAATTTTTATATACACTTCATTATACCGAAAGATCACCCAAACACCACACATTAGGGAAAGCATCTGCCTATTACAGAGGGGTGGATCCCGTTTTTCCGAAAGAAAAAATGTTCACCCTGTACTTTACTGGTGATCACTTAAAATCATTAGATCGAAAAACAATTTTAAAAGCCGTCATCCAAAATGACAAAATCCCAACCGAAGAAATCAGATACAAAATTGAAAAAATAACAGAGTTAGACCAGTGGCGTTTGCAAATCTGGTATCCTAGTTCTGAAGAAGAATCAAATTGGACTGTTTTCTTAGAAAACGAAAACCAAAGAATCACTGAAACTTGGATCTATCGCGATGGACTATCCAAATAAAACAGAATACCTAGAAGAATTGAGCGAAAGATTTCGTTCCTACTTAATTCTAAGTGGGGTTCATAACGAATATATGATTGCCGAGATACTCAACGAATTTTTTAAATCTACGAGTCTTAACTTTTCATTTGCGTCAGATTGGCAACATTGGCAAAATCATTTAGAAACCAAAGATCTAGTAAAAATCCCTTCCCTTCCTCTTCCAGACCGATCTTGGCAATTTGGATCTATGATTCCTCAGTCTGCCGAATGGAAACGTGACACACAAAAAACCAAACAATCCATTGTTGGTTCTTTAAAGCCGTTATTCATCATCGCTTCCATCTTTCTTTGGAGTATCCTCTACTACATCATTATCTTTAGGTTGTTATGATTCAAATCCACCGCAGTTTATTTTTCCTTGTATTCATCACTCCTGTCATTTGGGGTTTTAGTTTATTCATTGATATCATTTCCTTTCGAGGGATTGAGATCACCGAATACTATCAGTTTATCACACTGATCTTTCTTTTGCCAATGTTGTCTTATGGGGCGAGTACCTCACTTTTCGGGTTTTTACTTTCCTTAAGAAAAAATGGAGACCCACTCCTAAAAGCGAAACGAATTCCAAAAGATGAATTAGACTTAAACTCACTCACCTCGATTCCTGTTGCCATTGTAATGCCAGTTTACGAAGAAAACGAAATTTCGATTTTTTCTAGAATCAAAGTGATCTTCGAATCTACAGAAAAAATTCACAAACTACCTAAACTCGATTTTTTCATCTTAAGTGACACAAGAACTCCTGAAAAATGGATCAAAGAAGAAGCCGCCTATATAGAGTTATGTGAGTCAACAAACAATTACCACAACTTCCATTACAGAAGGAGAAAAAGTAATTTAAACGGCAAAAGTGGAAACATTGCAGACTTTTGCAGGAGGTGGGGGAAAAAATATAAGTATATGGTGATTCTTGATGCTGATAGTTTGGTCTCAGGCGAACTCATCCTTCAGTTGATTGCCAATATGGAAAAAAATCCATCTGCTGGGATCATCCAATCCAGTACAAGAATTTTCAATTCCACGACTCTCTTCCAAAAACTAACCGAATTTTCTTCCTATTTATTCAGTCCATTTTTCTTAAAAGGAGCAGGGTTTTGGCAAATCAATTCTTCTGGTTACTGGGGACACAACGCTATCCTCAGAGTAAAACCATTTATGGAACACTGCGCCCTCCCCCACCTTCCTGAATATGGAGGCCTTGGTGGGAAAATTTTGAGTCATGATACAGTGGAAGCCGCTCTGATGCGAAAAGCCGGCTATGATGTTTTATGTGCCTACGAACTTGATGGAAGTTACGAAGAAAACCCACCCAACATTATCGATGTGCTAAAACGAGACCAAAGATGGTGCCAAGGAAACCTCCAACATTTTTGGTTTTTATTTGGGAAAAAAATTCCCTTCATTAGTAGAATTCATATTTTAAATGGAATTTTATCTTATCTCAACTCTCCCATTTGGATGTGTTATATTTTTCTCAGTTTATGGAATTATCTCGAAGATAATAAATACCTTAACTACTCCATGTTACCCGAAGAGTATGAATTTTTCAAATCGCAGATCTATGATCCACTTTATATCAAATTATTATATCTATCACTAATCCTTTTATTTTTACCAAGAGTACTTAGCTTTTTAAGCCTCCCTTTCCTTCAAATCATAAAGAAGTTTCCAAGTTTTCTTTTGGAAACAGTATTTTCCATTCTGATCGCTCCTATCTACATGATTTATCATAGTATCTTTGTTTTTTCTG
>NZ_NPDQ01000011.1 GCF_002812125.1 Leptospira brenneri | reverse complement strand
GAATGTTACTTCGAATACTTTTACTTTTGAAGCATTATTTTGATTTCAGATACCATCTATTATGAAGCAATATGCAACTTCCCATAATTGATCTTATGTCACTTATGGGTTATGTTCAATTTGAGTGTACTCGTACATCCTTTACAGTTTTGTCTTAATACATACTTTACAAAAAGTATGATTAAAATCCTGATTCAGACGTTAAAGAGGATGGCATTGGGTTTTTAAAATGCAACAATTTTCCTGTGTATAAGTCGATTACTCCAAGACTCACTCCATAAAAATGAATCTTCACATGTCTGTCTGAGATTTCTTCTAACCCAACTTCTTCCAATGCCAGAGCGGAAGATAAAAAGATCCGATGTCCTTCAAAATGTAGATTCCCAATATCATTCACTTCACCGATCATGATGTTCGTTGGATATGAAGCTTTAACGATCCGTTTCGGAAACTTTCGTTTGGACTTCCTATAATGATTTGCTGGAAATGCATTTTGAATTCCTTCATGTGGTCTTACATAATTAAACTCCTTTTGGAAGTTCCGAAATGCTTTTTGTTGAGCTTCTAAACTCGATCTCGGTGGCAAAGCCGTTTCTTCTTTTAACGTTTTATGCATTCGTTCATGCCTACCATTCTGTTGAGGTTTCCCTGGCTCAATTCGCTCCAATTTGATTCCAAGTTTAATCCACCAAACAGAGAGTTTACTGAGACCTGCCAGTGCATTCGAGGCGAACGGTGGTCCATTGTCCGTTCGAATTGCAAGAGGCATTCCATACTCCGTGAATAACTTCGTAAATTCATTGATTACATTGGCTGTATCCGCCTTTGTCACAATTTCACAACAGAGTAAAAATCGACTGTAGGCATCAGTTACGGTTAATGGGGTACACCTTTCTCCATTCCCTACAGTGAAATGACCCTTAAAATCTGCGCACCAAATATCATTGGGACCAAGTGCATGAGAAAACGGTTGTTCGACACTTTCTTTCCGGATCCTTCGTTTAGGAGGTTTGATTAGATCATTTTTTTTTAAGATACGACCAACAGTACTTGGATGAGGCCACTTCTTAATCATATGGATCCTTGCTGATAAAGAAGCCAAGAGTTTCCTTGCTCCCCATCTCGGATGTTCTTTTCTTTCTTGTAAGATGAGTTCAATGATTTTCTTTCGAGTTTGGTGTGGATGGCGTTTTGGTTTCCTACTTTTATCTTTTAAACCATCAAGACCATAAAGCTCATACTGTTCTAAGTATTTATAGCCAGTGACTCGACTAATATTGAATTCATGGCAGAGGTCTGTGAGAGACCAACCTCCACGTTTCCACGCCACAACAAATTTCATTCTTTCTTCAAACACGTTTGTCTCCTTCCAAACCATGACACACTCCTGGTGTGTACATCGTGTTCTGAATCGAAGAATTAAAATCTAGTGCGTAAAGGATGTATTGAGATCAATTTGTAAGGGAAGAAGCAATTACAGACCCAATGTATAGAAAGGCACATCGGTAACACATTAGATCACTCACATGGGTTACCTAAGTTTTTTGGCGCCTCGAATGGTTCTAGTTTGGGAAATTTTTTCTAAAAAGGACCGCGCTATCCGCTCCAATCTTTCGCGATGCGAAAGGATTTCCGCTACTATCGCTGGCGCATCAGATTTTTTAAGTTTAGGTGAAGGTGAGAATCTATTTCGTGCCGCAGGTTTTTTTCTTAATGTCTTCGCAAAAGTAAGAACCAACCATTCGTTCGGAGTCACATCGAAATTTAGCTGCCGCCTTTACCTCGGTGCTTCCTGTGACGGCGGATGCAGTCTCGGAACAATAAGTGTAGGATTGGTATACCACAAGAGAACAGGCGAGATAATCTAAATCGGCTCGTTCACAGGCTTCATAGGAAGGATTGGTTTTGGTGCATTGGAAAACGAATGAGAGACAGAACAAAGATAATACGAAAATGAAGGAACGCACTGTGAGTTTAGACAGACTCCAGTGCGTTTTAGTTTTTGGTTTTTTAAAAAATTTGGCGTTAACTTTATTTCTTATACTTTTGAAGGATTTGGTTTCTTTCTATGTACTTGATTTTTCCAAAAGCAGAAGCCTTCTTTTCTATAGCAGCAAGGCCAGGATCGTTTTTTAAAATAAGATGATAACTCCTATCATGAACAATCAAAGAATCCAATTTAATGATTCCGTATTCATTAAAAAGTAATCGTAATTCCTCGATGGTAACTCCTGCCTCAGTCGCAAAAAGGTATTCCCCTTCTTTAAACATCGGCATTTTTTCCTGATCCGGTCGCATTTGCTGTGTTTGTTTTTCCTCACCAAACAAGGTGCAACCTGTTGTTAGTGTTAGGGATACTAAAACTAGGCTACACCAGATGGTTTTATTGTAAAACAGCGGTAACTCCGGTGGTTTGTTTGAGGTGTTTGAGGGAAGCATTTGCATTAATTGCTTTTCCATGTTGAGTTGTCCCAGCCAATGCAGTTTCAGCCACTCCACCTTCGATGAGTTTAGTGATCACGTCTTGGTAAGTGAAACTTTGGTTATAGGAACGAATCAGAGCCGCAACCCCTGCCGCATTCGGAGTTGCCATTGATGTTCCATTCAAATTAGTATATGCAGTTGTTGATGGTGCCCATGCAGTAAGGAATACGTCTCCAACAAGTCCACCAAAGTAGGCACCTGAAGTATCACTTACCAACCTGTAACCTACTGTACAATTTGTCCCAGCTCCACCGATACAATTGGTAAGAATTTTAGTATCTGCAGAATTGCTTATAAATGTATTTGAACCATTTCTACAAAGTTGGGATTGAAAATTGGCAAAATTGCTATCATACATGGTCAAGGTAGTTCCGGCTGCAGGAGAACCTGCCGTCACAGAATATTTTGCTTGGATATAATCGTAACAAGCACTTGCTGATTGTCTTTCGCCATAACTTACTATGAAGTGGGAAAGGGAAACATTCGTAGCACCTGCTGGAATCGTAAAGTTTTTATATACGATACTATTTGTATTCAAAGCAGTCGTTGTGATGGTATTTGCCGAGCTATCAAACAAAGCATTTGCTAAAGTACAATCTGCAGTGACTAACATTTTGTAATTTGAAAGTGTACAAGTGGAAGATGCCCAAGCTGTTCCCGTTGTGGAATACGTCCAATCAGAATAGCTGGTTGCATTTTCGTTATAGGATACTTCCGTTCCATATCCACTGTAGATATTTGTTCCAGGAGCACCGAAATCAACACTACGACTGGCTAGTGTCGCATTTGTATCGTAATTCGAAAAGTTAGCAAGGGCATGTTTTTGATCCAAAGCGGCAATACAGATTAGATTGGCGTTTGTATTCTCACACGGATAAGAGGCACCGGTGAGTAAGTTTGTTCCTTCATTTCCAGCAGCCACCACTACCAATACATCACTGGATCTAGCAAATTCAATCGCTGAGTTGATCGCTGTACTGAAACTCGTACCACCTAAACTCATATTGATGACTTTAGCTCCATTGCGAACGGCAAAATAAATTCCATTGGCGATATTGTCGTTGGTTCCTCCGCCAAGTCCAAGAACACGAACAGCCATAATTTTTGCTGATTGGCAAACACCAGAAATTCCAACACCATTGTTTCCTACGGCTCCGATGGTCATTGCCACGTGAGTTCCATGCCCTTCTTCGTCACTAGGGTTATTATCTCCACTGGCAAAATCGTAACCATGATTAGGGCAACCGCCACCAATGGCTGTTCCATTTTGGTTCACACAACCACCAGAACCATCCCACATATTACCCACTAAGTCTTGGTGATTATAAGTCACTCCAGTATCAAGAACGGCTACGATAGTATTATTACAGTTAGTCGTCACATCCCATCCTCCTAATACATTCATGTCTTTGCCGGAGGTTCCTGGGTTACTGGTGTTTGCGGTATAACTTGGAGAAGTTAGAGTTTGTCCAGTATTACTCAATCCCCAAAGTCTAGCAAATTCAGGATCGTTCGGTGCGGAAGCTTGTTTATAATATAAATATCTGGGTTCCACTGACTCAACGTTTGGATCTTGTTTAATCCTAGCTAACCCCTGTTCCATCGTTTCCGATTCAACTAATTTAGCTGTCGTAAAATGCCCTTTTAAGTTGATTACCCCTGTGTTAGCAGCTAACTTTGAAGTTTGGTGTAACAGTTCGGTATCTGGAACTTGTTTTTTGAAAGTGATCACAACTTCGCCAGGAAGATACGGAAGTTGTTTGCCTGCTTTTGATTTAGCGCGAAATGCATCTGTATCTAAATTGGTTTGCTCTATATTCCAAACTGGTTCGGATATTAAAATGTTTGTAACAACTAACATAGTTGCTACTGTTAAAATTTTTGTGATCGATTTTTTGTTAAAATTCATATGATTCATCCCTATCCTAAATACTCGGAACCGTTACTGAAACTTGTGAGGAAGGTGATCCCCCTGCTGTATTGTATTTTCCATAAGAATAAACTTTGAAATACCAACTCCCAAACGTAGGAACTGAGATTACCTTTGAAACTGGCGTTGTCCCTCCCGTATTCGGCACATCGGAACAAAAAACACTAGTTCCATTATGAACTGCTGTAAATCCAGTAGTTTGGCTATAACAAACTTTATAACCACCATCGGTAGCATTGACAGCTTTTTCATTGGTTCCCGTCCAGCTGACTAATACATCTGCTCCTGTTTTTCCAGTGCCGGAAACGTTTAAGTCAGCACTGGTGGCTGAACCATTGTTGCCATTAGTTGTCGCGACACGAACAACGGCTGCTCTAGCACCCGTTGCAGTCGCACCAGGAGTGAACTGAATAGTAAATGTACCAGATGCGCCTGCCGCTAGAGTTGAACCCGCACTAAAAGCACTGATAGTGAAGTCATTAGTATGACCACTTGGTTTTGAAAGCGTGATGCCAGTCATCGTAGCAGTCCCAGTGTTATTGATTGTTACTGTTTTTGTGCTCGAAGTTAAAGTTGGCCAAACCACACCAAAAGTGGGGATAGAACCACCCAAAGTAAAACTACTGGAATTATGAGAAATGGCAATCGTCGGCACAGGTTTTGGAGTCGCGGTTCCATTTACTGAAAATAGAAATACTCTTACAGTATCATAGGAAATTGTAATATTCGAAACTTTGCTTCCTGTACCTCCAGTTGGTGAGAATTGGATCGTAAAAGTCGCAGAGGCATTGGCAGCAATCGATGTTGGGAACCCTGATAGGTTTAAAATCAAATTTGCATTGGAAGAAGTCACCGCAGGTGGCCCATCTAAATTTGCTACAGCACTACCTGTATTTTTTACTGTAAAGGTGACAGGAGTTCCGGCGGAATCAATTTCTACTGAACCCATTGCGTAACTACCATTAAATGTAATATCCGTAGCACCTACAGATACTGCCAACCTAGGTCTTGCTGTTTCTGCTATCCCTGTTAAGTTAAACTGGAAAGAAGCCACTGCTGCATCACTAGATTCAATTTTGATGATCGCTGTTTTGTTACCTGTTGTCGTAGGCTTAAAAGTTAGAGTAAAAACAGCCGAAGCTCCTGCAGCTAAGGTAGAAGAGCCTGGTTGCGAGACTGAAAAATGGGAAGCATCTGTTCCGGAAAGTGCAACAATATTTGGTGAGCCAGGAAGAGTGATCGCAACATTCCCAGTATTTTTGATCGTGACCGTTCCAGTTTTCCCAGCTGCGGTATTGATTGGCTCAGATCCTAAATCAAGTGTACTGCCACTTTCTCGGCTAACTCCATCGTATTGGATCTCCAATTTGGGTGCCGGAACATCTCCACCACCGCCTCCGCCAAGGAGTCCGATAAGGCCCAAACCGCCACCACCACCCCCTCCGCCGGGGCAACCAATTGTAAATAAAGACGTAAATGTTAAGAATATTAGTAAATTCAGTTTTTGATTCATGGGTAAACGACGCATAATTTTTGACCTATCGTCGCCTAGGATCGATTTATTGCAATCGTACCGTTTGTCCTGAATGCTTCAAATAACGCTGAAAATGTTTTTACGGTCATTTCAGAACGTTAATTTCGGTGTTTACTAATTTTTTTTTAAAAGAAAGACCAACTAATAAAAAAAGGACCTCTCTTTTTCCGTTAGGTGTGGAATCAGTCCTCTTCGGGAGGGCTTATGATCCCTTTTTTAGGGATTTCCTTACGATGACGAATGTCATCTTCGCACTCCAAATGCCTGTAAGATGAAAGAGAGGGGATGGTTTTGTCCGTAATTTCGCTATGATCAAGGTCGTATTCCCAGTATTTGGTGAGATTCCCTTGCCAATCATAAGGAACTACTTTTTGAAATACAAATTCATGTTTGGTGGTCCATTTAACATGATGAATTTCTAATTTTAGATTTCCTCTAAAATAACTGGGAATTGGAAAAAAATACAAACATCCAATGAGTAACTCACTTTCTTGGTATTTGGCTTTTGAAAAGAAAGGTAAAAAGAAAGGATCTTTTGATTCTGCGAGCGGGAGAGGATAGATCCTGAATGATTGTTTACTTGTGTTTTTATCTGTTTCAAAGGTGAGAGTGACTGGAATTTCCTCTATGAGTCCCATAGTTTTGTCCTTTCCCCGAACCAGTCGCAAAACTAGATAACTTTCTTTATCAGTAAAAGACGTAGGAGAAAGATTTGGTTCTTTTTCTTTTTTCAAATAAGAACTAAAAGGAATACATTGGGCGTAAAAAAAGAAAAAGAAGAGATAAATCCCAACCTTTTGTTTCCTTAAACTTACTAATTGCCTTTTCTTTAGAACCATGCTAAAATCAAGTATGGTATACTATTTAATTCTCACAACCATTCCTGTAGCCATTGTTTCAGGTTTTTTGATTCATTGGTTTACACTCCGTGAAGAAACAAATCCTCATAAACGACTCGATCATTCCCGTGGAGTTTACTTAGGATTTTCCTTTCAGATCTTACTTTTTGCCTGGTTACTATTTCAATTGGGTCATGCAAGATTTTCATACCCTTTATATGCAATTGGATTTTCGTTTTTAGGAGACTGGTTCAATCTCCAATTCCCCATTGCCAAAAAACAAATGGAAGATCCAGTTCTTGGGGGAATTTTTAGTTTTGCCATTGCCCAAGTATTCTTCCTGTTATCATTTTGGAAATTAACTAGCTGGAATGAATTGTATACAGGTGTTTTGCCTTACTTGATCACGGGAGCTCTACTCATTCTTCCTGCGCTCGTTTTCTATTTCCGAGTGTACAATTCACAAAGATCTAAATGGGTAATGGTTTCGGCCTTTATTTATGGGCTAATTTTATGTTTTTTTGTTTCCTTGTGTATTAACGCATACTTAGCATTTGGTGGAGTTTGGATTTATTTAGCCATTGGTGCTGGATTTTTTCTTTTATCCGATGCAGTAATGGGAGAAACAACCATCAATGGAACAAGACACCCTCGGTGGGAATTCCAAGTTCCTTGGGTGACTTATCTTATTGCACAAAGTTTTTTACTCGTAGGATTCTTTTTAGTTTCTCATACAAGACATTTAATGTAGACATTAAATGCAGGAAGGAATTCAAACTTCATGCGAATCATTGTTTGGTGAAGTAAGTTTCGACTGTTCCCAAGCAATGATCATTCGTTTTCTATTTGGATCCCACCGGTAACCTCCAAATAAACCTGAAGTTTGGATGACTCTATGACAAGGAATGAGGTAAGCAATTGGATTTTTGCCAATGGCAGTGCCTACAGCCCTTTGTGCTGATGATTGCCCTATAGAAGTGGCAATATCTCCATAAGTACAAAGATTCCCCATGGGTATTTTTAATAGGGATCTCCATACTTTGAGTTGGAATTCAGTTCCATATACATACAAAGGAATTGGAGTTTCAGGAATGATGAGGTTTTGAAAGTAATCTTTTAGTTTTTGATGAAGGTCTGACTCTCCTTCTTTCCAAATTGCATTTGGGAATTCGTTTTTGATTTCTAAAATATCCTTTTCGAAAGAATCCAAAAATTGAAGGGATTGGATTCCACGTTCAGAGGAGACAAGTAGGATGTCACCAAAAAGAGAAGGGAATACTTCATATTGAAGAACCATTCCCTCACCTCCACGTTTATAATCACCTGGTGTCATTGCCTCTAATTTGATAAATAAATCATGTAACCTTCCCGTTCCAGAAAGTCCGAGAGAGTATGTTGTATCTAGGATAGAAGATTCTTTTAATAGGCGTTTTGCGTGCGTTACCGTAACAAATTGTAAAAATTCTTTGGGAGAAACTCCTGCCCAAACCCGAAATACCTTTTGAAAATGAAAAGGACTTAAGGAAACTCGTTCTGCTAAAAAATCCAAGTTTGGTTGGTCTTCAAAATTTTCCAAAACGTATTCAATGGAATCTTTAATAATTTCGTAGTGTTTATGACTGGAATCCACAAGTCCTATCCTAACGGATCATGAAGCGACTGAAAACCCGATTCTTGCGATTTCACAAAATAAAATACAAATTGTTTGATTTTTTCAATACCCCCCTCACCCTCTTCTATAAGAACCAAACGTGTTACCTCCCAAAGACCAACTGCCGATACTCACCGCCTTACAATCCATTGTCGATTCCATCCAAACAAATCCAGTGACAATTTTGGATGCACCTCCAGGGACAGGGAAAACAACGGCACTCCCACAAGAACTACTCAAAGCGGGAGTTTCCTTTGGCAAAAAAATTTGTATTTTAGAACCAAGACGGATTGCTGCTAAAAACGCTGCCAAACGAATCAGCCAAACCTTATCAGAAGAAGTTGGAAAAACTGTTGGGTATCGTGTCCGCTTCGATTCAAAAATCAGCAAAGATACAAAAATCGAATTTGTGACCGATGGAATTTTAACGAAGATCCTTCTCACAGATCCAGAATTAAAAGAATATGGCTTAATCATTTTTGACGAATTTCATGAAAGAAGAATGGATTCTGATCTTTGTTTTGCCTTGGCCAGACGGTCTCAAGAAGTCTTTCGAAACGATCTAAAACTACTCATCATGTCTGCAACTTTAGAAGGACAAAATTTTGAGTCGATAGGGATCCAATCAAAACCAATTAGAGTGAGTGCAAACACATATCCTTTGGAAATATTCCACATGGGAGAATCTAGTAAAAATACAAACCAAAGATTACTGGATCTCGTTCCCAAAGCCGTAGAACAGACAGAAGGTGATATCCTTGTTTTCTTATCTGGCAAAAAAGAAATTTATGATTTAAAAAATGGATTAGAGTCCATTCCCGAGATCAAATCAAATGCCGTAGTACTTGGGCTCTACGGAGATATGGATTTGAAAGACCAAGAACAAATTTTTTTACCAGAACCAAAAAATAAAAAAAAGATCATCCTTTCCACAAATATCGCAGAGTCTTCCGTAACCATCCCTGGGGTTCGAGTGGTTTTTGACACAGGTTATCATAAACATGTTTTATTTGATTCGGATTCAGGAATATCCCATCTCATAAAAGATCGAATTAGTCTCAGTAGCGCCAAACAACGAGCAGGTCGTGCAGCTCGGGAAGGAAAAGGATTTGTTTACCGTCTTTGGTCAAAAGAAGAAGAAAATTCTTTTTTGGATAGAACCAAACCAGAAATTTTGGAAGGTGATATAGATCGTTTGGTTTTGGAACTGAAATCTTGGGGGGAAGAAATCGACCAATTGCCCTTTTTGGACCCACCAAATAAAGGTTCGGTGATAAAAAGTATAAATCGATTGCAACTCTTAGCGTGTTTAGATAAAAATCAAAATCTTACCGACTTAGGAAAAGAATGTTTGAGATATCCCCTCCCCATTCGATTGGGAAAAATCCTTTCCATTCTTCCAAAAGAAAAAGAAAGTTACATTGCCGACATTGTTTCGTTAGTGGGAAAAGAAAGTTCTGGAACAGAAGCCAAAACCTTCCCCGAAGAAATGCAATCAAAAGATTTTTCTTATGATCTAAGAGCTGTGTACGACCAAATTTTGCGTATTTACAGGGAAAAATCGGATTTTTCATCGATTTCTGGTAAAGACCGATTGTATTATTTAATCTCTGGTTTTCCTGATAGAATTGCAAAAAACAAAGGTTCCAACGGAAAAGACTTCAAACTTTCGAATGGAAAATTAGGAATTCTGAATACAACGTCGATCCAAATTCCAGAATACATCCTTGTATTCGATACAGTTTCTTTTGGACAGGATCTTTTTATCACTCGCTTCCTTCCCATTTCAGAAAATCAAATTGAAAAAACCTTACCTAATCTCATCCAAACGAAAGTCGTTTCAGAAAAACGAACTACCCAAAGAGGGGAAACGTTTCTAGTTGTAAAAGAAGACAGACTCCTCGGTGAACTTGTTTTGGATTCCAAAGAAACGAGTCATCCCAATCCAACACATCTCACATTGGCTTTAGAAGAATATATTTCGAAATCTTCCCTGGAAGAAGAATGGAAAAAAGACTCAGAATTTAGTAAATTCTACAATCGAGTTCGATTTTTAGAACGCCATGGTGTTTTGGATGTAAAAACCGATCCCAATGATTTAAAACAAAACAGCAAAGAGTGGTTATTTCCTTTTGTGAACTTTGATTCTGGAAAAATTTCCTTGGACAAACTTCCTTATTTAGAAGCATTCAAAGCCTATGTGGGATATGATAAACTAAATTTGATCGATTCCTTTGCGCCAGTATCCATCCAAGTTCCCTCGGGTTCCTTGATTCCTCTGCATTATGATGGTGCCGAACCAGAACTTCATGTCAAATTACAAGAGTTATTTGGTCTAAAATCTTTGCCAAAACTAGCCAATGGAAAAGTGAGTATTCTTGTCCATCTCCTCTCCCCAGCCAGAAGGCCCGTACAAATTACCAAAGATTTAGAAAGTTTCTGGAACCAAGGTTACCATGAGGTTAAAAAAGAATTAAAAGGAAGGTATCCAAAACACCCTTGGCCAGATAAACCTTGGGAAGCCGTTCCAACCAAACAATTAAATCACAACAAACGTTCGTAGGTGGAGACCCAACCTTTTTTGTTCACAAAAAATTTGGTCTCACAATTAGGGCATAAATAGTCCCCGGCAAGTTTCCACCTAAGTAGGGTTTGGCATTCAGGGCAGTGAACCGTTTTTTCTTCTGATTTGGGGGTGAGTTCGTTTGCGGGAGCATCACTGACTATTTGTGATTCTAGATAATGAATACAATCGGATTCGGTAGAATGCAAAGATAAAATTTGATTTTGTTCTTCTGAGATAGGAACTGTTAACCCAAATCCTGCAACTTTTGAGCCTGTTTCTTTACATCTTGCGGTGATCTTTCTAAGAAATTCCCATCCCACTTCTGTGACTTCCTTCACCTCGGAAAAATCAAGGCAAAAAAGAGAGGGGGAAAGAGTTTCCTCCTTTAGTTTCAGATAGAGTTCTGAGCCAATTTCCGCAGAAAATGTTCCCGCTAGGCGGAAAAGAAGTGATTTCAAACAGGTTTTTCCTCTTTTCTATTCTTCGGAAAAGATTCTGTATTTACAAGGAATTTTGTTCCTAATACCTTTATTTATCAGATATGAAATCGATACCGAGACGGTACTGGGTTTTACCAGTCGACATACTCTTTATGTTTTTGTCGTATTTTCTCGCACATCTTGTGCGATTTGAAAATATACGATTTTTAGATAATTATCCCGACTTTTGGGTCTGCGCGACGATCGTCGTTGTCTCGCGAAGTGTGGTGTTTCTATTTTCGGGGATCTACAGATCACTTTGGTCCTATGCGTCTTTGCATGACCTACTTTCGATCATCAAAGCCACTGTCCTATCTTCTCTTGTTTCTACTTTGGCTCTTCTTTTTTACAATCGGTTTTACCAACTCTCTCGGATGGTGCCGATTCTTGATACTCTCATCTTACTTGGGTTTTTGTGTTTACGAAGTTTGAGTTGGAGGATGTTACGCGAACAAATTTTTAGTTCGGATAAATCTAAGGGAGGAATCCCCGTCCTACTTGTCGGTGCTGGAAAACTCGGAAGTTCCTTTTTAACAGAGATTAGGCGAAGTGAAAATTTAGATTACCAACCCATCGGATTTTTGGACGACAACCTATCCAAAAAAGGTGGGTACATCCAAGGAATTCCTATCCTTGGAGCCACTGACGAAATTGGAAAAATTTTAACTCAGTTTGGAGTCAAAAAAGTCATCATGACTGTACCTCAACCTGATGGTCGGGTGGTGAGTAAACTCATGAAAGAATGTGAAAGTGCAGGAGTGGATTTCAAAATCCTCCCCACTTTTGGAGAATATCTTTCTGGAAAACCAAATATCACACAGCTTCGCGAAGTACAAGTAGAAGACCTTTTAGGAAGACCTACTGTTGATTTAGAAATCGAATCCATTCGTTCTTACTTAGAAAAAAAAGTAATCCTTGTGACAGGAGCTGGTGGTTCCATTGGTTCTGAAATTTGTAGACAAGTTGCCCTTTTCAAACCAAGTGTACTTGTCATTCTAGATGCCGCAGAAACTCCGTTATACGAGATTGACTATGAACTCAGAAAAACATTTTCGGATTTAAATATAGACATTCGTCCTGTCATTGCCGATGTCAAAAACCTATCTCGAATTTCTGCAATTTTTGAAGAACACCGCCCTTCTGTGGTTTTCCATTCTGCCGCATACAAACATGTTCCGATGATGGAAATCAATCCTTCCGAAGCCGTGCTCAATAATGTGATGGGCACAAAAAATGTAGCAGATGTTTGCCGTTTAATTGGAGTGGAACGTTTTGTACTCATCTCTACTGACAAAGCAGTGAATCCAGTCAATGTGATGGGAGCTTCCAAAAGAGCGGCAGAGATTTACTTACAACATATTTCTCAAAACTCTAGAACCAAATTCATTACTGTAAGATTCGGGAACGTACTCGGTTCCAATGGAAGTGTGATCCCACGTTTTCGCGAACAGATCAAAAGAGGTGGCCCTGTCACTGTCACCCATCCTGAAGTCATTCGTTACTTTATGACCATTCCAGAAGCCACACAACTCGTGTTACAAGCTGGAAGTATGGGTGAACATGGAGAAATTTTTCTTTTAGATATGGGAGAACCAGTAAGGATCCTTTCTCTTGCAGAAGAGATGATTCGTCTTTCTGGATACACTCCTCACAAAGACATTGCCATTGAATTTTCTGGCCTTCGCCCTGGTGAAAAACTATATGAAGAACTTCTTTTAAACCAAGAAGGAATCAAAAAAACGCACCACCCAAAAATTCGAATTGCAGCTCCATTGGAAAACTACAACCTTCTCCTCTTCCAAAATAAACTGAATCGGTTGTTTTCCCTTGCTAAGGCAAATAAAAATAGAGAGTTGTTCGCTGCCTTTAAAGATATCATTCCCGAATACAAAATCCACGATGAATATATTGAGTGGGAAACATCGCACGGTAAAAGGAATTTATGAGTCAAAACCTCACGCAGGAAGAAATCACAACATTACGTGAGTTTAAAAGAGATTTATTTAATCTCTATTGGGAACGGTTTGGGGTATTTTACATTCATGTGATGCCACATCCAAAACTGGAAATAGGAAAACGTGGATTACTCAACGCAGAAAAAGAATCCGGCATCGTACTTGTGTTTGGTGATAAAGCCGTAAAAGTTTTAGACAGTAAACCAGACTATTTGTTTGCAGAACTTCAATTTGGTTCTGCTTGGGAACCAACAATGATTCCTTGGGATGCTGTATTTCGTATTTACGATAAGTTTCAAAACTCGGCGACCCAACTTAGGTTCCTGCAAGTAGAAACAGTTCCTAGTGCAGAAGAAACCACTCCAAAACCTAAAGTCACAAAACCAGAGGTCACAGGAGATGGAAACGTGATTCGAGTTGATTTTGGAGGGAAACGGAACGAATGAATTTTTTTACCATCACCCGGGGTGATCTCGACGGTTTTTTTGGTCTCATGGTAGACAACCTAATCCAACTTTTGGTTCTTTCTGCTCTTTGTATTGGAGTTTGTGGTTTTCCTTTAGCATTTGTTACTTCAGTTGTTTTGCCTGGTGCAGCTGTGTCCTTACTCGTTGGAAATGTTTTTTATGCATGGCAAGCATGGAAATTAGGACAACGCACTCACAGAACAGATGTTACCGCAATTCCTTATGGAATCAATACAGTATCTTTATTTGCTTTTGTATTTTTTGTCATGTTTCCCACTTATCAAGCCACGGGAGACTATGTAGCCGCATGGAAAGCTGGACTACTTGTATCTTTTGTTTCTGGATGTATTGAAGTCATTGGGTCTTTTGTGGCTGCAAAAATTCGAAAGTATACACCAAGAGCTGCCCTCCTCTCTGCTTTGGCAGGAATTGCCATCACCTTTATTTCAATGGATTTTTTACTTCGAACTTTTGAAAGACCAATCATCGCCTTTATTCCGCTAGGTGTGATTCTTTTGCAATACTTTGGAAAGGTTCGTTTCCCCTTTGGAATTCCGGGAGGACTCCTTTCGGTAATACTTGGGATTTTATTATCTTATCTGTCTTCGTTTTGGGGAGATCCCATTTACCAACCAGGTGCCATCGAAAATGGACTTACAACTCTTGGAATCTATTTCCCACAATTATCCATCAGTCCATTGTTAGAAACTCTTACCTATGCGAATATCAAAGCGTATTTTTCCATCATTCTTCCTATGGGAGTTTTTAATGTAATTGGATCCCTCCAAAACATTGAATCAGCAGAAGCGTCAGGAGATAGTTTTGATACAAAAACTTCACTTCTTGTGAATGGACTAGGTACCCTTGCCGGCACTGCCTTTGGTTCTCCTTTCCCTACTACCATCTACATTGGTCATCCAGGTTGGAAGGCACTCGGAGCTAAACATAGTTATTCGGTGTTATCGGGAATTTTTATGACCATCGTGAGTTTGTTTGGACTTATGGGTCTTATCCAGGCTTTGATTCCTGTGGAAGCAGGTATGGCTATTGTACTTTGGATTGGGATTGTGATCACAAGCCAAGCTTTCCAAGCCATTCCGAGGCACCATTCTCCTGCGGTTGTTGTGGGACTTTTGCCGGCGTTTGCTGGATGGGCTGTGCTCATCATTCAAAATGTATTTATCTTTTTAGATGGAAAACTTCAGGCCACCTTACAAGAGATAGGTGCTAAACAAAGTATCCATTTTTCTTTAGCAGACCTTCCCCCTCATTTACCTTTCCTTCCCTATGCACTCTCTGGTGTATTAGCTTTGTCACAAGGATTTCTCATCACTTCGATGGTATGGTCAGCGATGGTCGTTTTCATTTTAGAAAGAGAATGGATACGGGCTGCCATCTGGGCTCTAATCGCTGCTGTCCTTTCTTTAGTCGGTTGGATTCATGCGTATGAATTACAAGGGAATGCCATTCTCAACAGATTTACGGAGATTGCGAGTTTTGATTTCCCGATTGCTTATTTTTCTTTGGCAACTTTGTTTTTATTGATACAGCTTCTCAATAACTCAAAAGAAAATCAGGATACATTAGGGCATTAATTTTGCTTGTAATCTAAGGATCAAACAAGTACAGTTTTAGTCTAACAATCAGGTTCCCTGTGAACCTTAAGGAGAACAATTTCCTATGACTTGGATCAAACGAATCGGTTTTTTCCTGTTAACCAATATTTTGATTATGACTACCATCTCCATCGTGACCACACTACTTGGTTCGATGGGATTTAGCATCCGTGCCTATGGTTTGGATCTAACGCGACTCATTGTATTCTGTTTAATGTGGGGTATGGCGGGATCTTTCATTTCGCTTTTACTTTCTAAAATGATGGCAAAGTGGACGATGGGTGTAAAAGTCATCGACCCGAAAAAAGCTTCCGCTCCAGAGATGGATGTGTATCGCCGAGTGCAATCACTCGCACAACGAGCTCATCTTCCTATGCCAGAAGTTGGGATTTACGAATCTCCTGAAGTGAATGCTTTCGCAACAGGTCCAAGTAAATCCAGTGCCCTTGTTGCTGTATCTACGGGATTACTAAACCGTATGAATGCACAAGAGTTAGAAGGTGTACTTGCCCACGAATTGTCACACGTTGCCAATGGTGATATGGTAACCCTCACTCTCATCCAAGGTGTTGTGAACTCATTTGCTATGTTCATTTCTCGTATCATTGCTTATGTGGCATCAAATGCAGTAAAAGAAGAAATGGCACATATCGTACGAATTGTTGTCACTATCGTTCTTGACATCGCGTTTTCGATTCTTGGTTCCATGGCAGTGGCTTATTTCTCTCGCCAAAGAGAGTTCCGTGCGGATGCCGGTGGGGCTAAACTTGCGGGAAGAGAATCTATGATTTCTGCTTTGGAATCACTCAGACAAATGGTAGAGATGCCAGAAGATCCGAGAGGAGAAGCTCTTGCTTCCTTTAAGATCTCTTCTAACAAAGGTGGTTTTCTTTCTCTATTTGCAACCCACCCTGCCTTAGAAGAAAGAATTTTAGCTCTCAAACAAATGAGATAAAATCTTCACAAAAGACAAACAAAGTGGAAAGGTCGGCAAAATAGCCGGCCTTTTTTTATTGCAAAGCCTTAGTCTTCCTTGGTTTCATCCTATTATGTCCATTGTGAAATCTAAGATTCGAACCATTCCCGATTACCCGAAACCAGGGATTCTCTTTCGCGATATTACTTCCCTTCTCATCGACCCAGAAGGATTCCAACTCACGATTGGAATGTTTGTAGAACGATACCAAAATGCTAAATTAAATAAAATTGCCGCTATTGATGCCAGAGGTTTTATTCCTGGAGCCGCTCTTGCTTTCCAACTTGGAGTGGGATTTGTTCCGATCCGTAAAAAAGGCAAACTTCCTGGAACCACTATCTCTGAATCCTATGCTTTGGAATATGGTGTGGATCATGTAGAAATCCATACGGATGCCATTAACCCTGGAGAACGAGTCCTGATTATGGACGATTTGATTGCCACTGGGGGAACTCTAGAAGCTTCGATCAAACTAGTTCAAAATTTAAAAGGTGTAGTTCATGAATGTGCAACCATCATCAACTTACCAGATTTAGGTGGAGCAAAACGAATTAAAGATACTTATGGAGTTGATGTATTTTCCATTTGTGAATTCGAAGGACATTAAATTTAAATCTAAATTCTATTAGAAATAAGGAGTTTTGGTTAGGTTATAGATTTCCAATCAGAACTCTTTGTTTTATCCACACGAATACTCACTTCGTTTCCAAGAAAATTCCATCGAACTACAAACAACTTTTTCAGAATATGAATTCCTCGCCCGCTTGTGACTAACTTCCGGTCCGACTCAATAGGACTTGGGATAAGTCTCGGATTAAAACCTTTTCCACTATCAATTACATAAACATCAATGTATTTCCTTGACTCAAATACATGAACTGTGATGATGTCATCTTCTCTTTTCCCTCCATGTTCTAGTGCATTATCCAAAGTTTCATCCACAAGAATTTGAAACCAGAAACTATCCATAATGTTTTTCCAGTTTCTTTTTTCATACAACCCCCAAAGTTTTTCTTTAATCAGTCTTGAGTGAGATCTTGTGGCCAGGATTTGGTCTTCAAAAATCTTATTTGATCTTTCAAAGATAAAAGAAAATGGATGTGTTAAATAATCTTCCGTAAAAGAATAATGGAACAAAAAAACAACAAAACAGGAAAGAAAAAGCAAATTGATAAATAGAAAAAAATGCAAAAAATACTTTGTTGTCAAAGGTATGAAATTTGGGGAAAAACAAAGAAAAATAAAAAAGATACAAGTGAGAAATGTCGCCAAATAAATATATTCCATAAATTTTTGGATAGCGGGGAAATTGTAACGAAGTTTAGCAATCACCAAATAAGAAAATGCAATTGCAGTTAACAGAAAGTAGATGTTATAGTAATACTTTAATAAAATAAGATTAGCCTGTGGATAAACTTCACTAGGTAAACCTATGTCTACAAAAAGTAACATGATCCCCATTCCCAAAACAAAGGAACAAATAACAACCAGGCGCGGAAAATTACGAAAGAAAGTTGGGAACTGTAATCCAAAGTATAAAAGAGCAAACGATAAAAAAATTAAATAGGTGGAGATGGATTGTGTTTGGTTTAAGATTTGATTTTCTAAGAACAAACTATCACTGAGTATTGTCAAATCTCCGATACAGAAAAAAGCTGCGAAGATAGAAAAACTTGTTTTCATTCTTGTCCGAGGATTCTTTCTAAATGAAACAATACCGGCAATCAATGAAAAACAGGCGGTAACTCCGAATATAATGGATTCAAACAAACTCATGCAAAAACAAAAAAAAATATTCCCCTCCCTGTCTCTCTTTGCGAGTACTATTTTATTTTTTACGAGTTTATTCCTTAGCCCGGTTTATCCTGAGGAAAACAGACTCTCCATCGACGAAATCAAGAAATCTGTAGTCCAAATCCGAGTTTTCTCCCAAGCCAAAGACCCCTTCTCCCCCTGGATCTCTTCCGGGATTTCTGCTTCGACGGGATCTGGATTTTTAATTTCCAAAAACCGAATCCTCACAAATGCCCATGTAGTATCGAATGCAAAATTTATGGAAGCTCAGAGAAACAACCAAACCGAATGGTATGAACTAAAAGTTTTGTTCATAGCCCATGATTGTGATTTAGCTCTTCTCGAAGTTTCGAATCCTGAATTTTACGAAGATAGTAGTTATTTAGAGCTAGGAAATTTACCAGAGCTGGCAAGCCCAGTGGATATTATCGGATATCCGATTGGCGGAAGTAAAATATCTGTTAGCCGAGGTATCGTTTCAAGAATTGAACAATCTACTTATGCACATTCACAAATCGATAGCCATTTGGTGGTCCAAGTAGATGCTGCCATCAATCCAGGAAACTCAGGGGGACCCGCGCTCCAAAATGGGAAGGTCGTTGGTGTTGCCTTCCAAGCTTCTACTAAAGGAGAAAATATCGGTTACATCATTCCCACGGGAGTGATCCAACATTTTTTAAAAGATATAGAGGATGGAACTTATCACGGTTATGTTGAGTTGGGGATTCAAACCCAACCCTCCTATTCAGAATCACATAGGAAATTTTATGAAATCCCGAACTCCATAGAAGGAGTTTTTGTTACGAAAGTTTTAAAAGCAGGTTCTGCTGATGGATATTTAAAACCAGGTGACTACTTAACTGCCATCGACGGACGTAAGATAGGAAGGAACGGAAATCTACTAGAATCAAATTCCGTTGATTTTTTAGAGCTTGTAGATAATAAGTTTGCTGGTGAAGAAATCAGTTTTGATCTCATTCGAGATAAAAAGAAGATAAATGTAAAATTTCCAGCAAAAAAAATGCCACAAATGGAAAAACAAAGATCAAGATATGGCATTAATTACGATTATCTAGTGTTTGGTGGTCTTGTGTTCCAAACAGTCAACCGGGATCTATTAGAAGCTTGGAGTAAAAATGGACAAACTCAAGGTGGGAGTTTACTCGTTTACCGGTTTTATGATGCTACTACATTATCCGATGGGGAGTCCGAGGATGTAGTTTTATATCGCAAATTACCACATCCGAATAATTCTCATTCCGATTTTTATTTAAATATGGTGGTTGAATCTTTGAATGGGGTAAAGGTAAAAAACTTAGCCCACTTAAAAGAACTCCTCCGATCCTCTACAGAAAAAACCATACGCATTCAATTCCACGGAATCCAATTGCCTATGGTTTTGGATAGAGAAGAATCAGAACGTGCCGACCTTGAAATCAAAAAGACCTACCAGTTAATAGGAAACTAAACACATGTTATTTTGGAATCAAAACAGTAGATTCATTTGGATCCTTTTATTTATTTTTGTAAGCCCTGCTTTTGGAAAATCCATTCCTGTGGGAATGACAGATGCATCCATCCTTCAAGTCAAAGCAACGGTCCAATATCCTAATTTTTTACAACCCTGGCGGTTCAAAAATCCAGAAGTCCGTTATTCCACGGGCATTTATATTGGAGAAAATCGAATTCTGGTTCCTGCTCAAGCAGTTTATTTTTATACAAACATTGAAATCAAAAAACCAGATGCTTTAAAACTATATACTGCTGAATTAGAACGTTTAGATCCTGATTTAGGTCTCGCGATTTTAAAATTAAATGACCCAACTGCTTCTAAAGATTTAAAAGCCGTTATCTTTCCTAACGAATTGTTTTTACCAGGGACTGGTCTTGTGATGGAAAGTAAGGACCAAAGAACCCTAGAAGAGAAAAAAATCAGAATGATTCGTTTGGATATGGAAGCGTATTCTAGCGGTTATGTGGAGCTACCTTTTATCGAGGTTCAATCGGAAGAAAAGTTAGACGGTGTAGGCGAACTCATCGTTGATGCCACAGCAAGAATCCCACAAGGTATTCTCTACCAATTCAAAGAAACTGGTACGGGTAGAGTCATTCCTTCTTTTTCCATTAAACATTTTATTGAAGGCAAAAGTTTTCCGTTTAAAGGTTTTCGATTCAAACCACTCACTGACTCAGCCACAAGAAACCATTATGGACTTAAAAAAGATGATTTAGGAGTGGTAATTGCAGAAATTTATCCAGGCTCTTCGGCAGATGGAATTTTACAATTGGAAGATGTCCTTCTAGAAGTTTCCAACGTGAAGGTTGATCCAAAAGGTTATTTTGATCATCCTAAATTTGGAAAACTCAATTTGTCATATTTATTCCATAATACCAATGATATGGATTCTAATTTCGGGAAAAAAATCAAACTAAAGGTTTTTCGAAATAAAAAACCAGTTTCTCTTGAATTGGATTTAAAACCTTTAGAGGAATCGACCATTCGAATTCCCTATGGAAATTCAAGATTCCAAACTCCCAAATATTTGATGTTAGCTGGTATTATCTTTCAAGAACTGTCTGAACAGTATTTAACAGAACATGGCACTCAATGGCGTAACCGTGTTAACAAAGAACTACTGTATCTAAACGATTTTTACCGGATCAAACGAAATGGGAACGAAGGGAAGGTAATATTTTTATCACAAGTGTTGCCACTTTCTGGGAACAAAGCCTATCATACTGCTCACCAATTAATTTTAAAGACAGTCAATGGAGTTCCAATCCAATCCTTAAGCCAACTTCAGAATTTAGTCAAAGAGACAAATTCAAACTATATACGGTTTGTGATGTCTGATGGATTCGAACTAATCTTTAAAAAAGAAGAAATCCAAACCCTCAATGCAGAAGCAAAACAAAGTTTTCAAATCCCTAAGGATTCTAATTTTTAGAGCCCTTAAAACCCTTGTTGATAACCTAATTGTTTTGAAATCAGTAAAACCTTAACTAAAAATAAAACAAGAATGAGCAGAGTGAATATAACATATTCTTGTTTTCTAATGGTCTGATCTTCGTTTGCAATTAATAACAAAACTGGAATAGAAAGGGTAAACATACGAGACACGTTTTCGTAAACAGACCAAAAATGATAATAACCGGCGGTCCCTACCATGAACATAATCAGTAAAAAGGAAATTCGAAATTCCCAACCTTTGCGAACTTGGCCAGTGAATGGCAAAAACAAACCTAAAAAGAATAAAACAACAAGTGGAAACCGTGAAAATAATCTGGCCAATTCTTTCCAGTTGGATCCGTTTGCAAGTTGTCGCCAAATGGATTCCATATAAGAGATGAGTCCTTCAAATGGTAAAATAAAATCTGTAAGTCGGCCTGGCCTCCAATTGGGGAAACGATATGCCAAATACAAATGCCAACAAAGAGGAATGATTAGAACTGATCCAACAAGCAAAATTCGTTTCCAATCTTTTCTAAAAAGAGCCGCAAGGCCTAAAGGAAATAATAAAAATAAAGCAGGTTCTTTGGTTAAAATAGCGAGACTAGAAAGTAAAACAAAAGGGATATAGTTTTCTTTTACATAAAAGTAATATGCGATGATTAGAATGGAAACCATTACAGAATCACTCACAAGTACATAATAACTTCCCAAAGCAAAAGGACTAAGAAGGTATAATATCGCATACGGTTTTATCTCTTCACTTAGTAATTTACGTAAGTAAAAATAAGAAAGAAGAGTAAGCCCTATATTCCAGAAGTACATTCCAAAAATAGCCGTTGTTTTACCAAAAAAACCAAAAAGAGCAATTAACAGTGGATAACCGATTCGCGGTGCTCTATAGGATTCATCAAACCCCTTTGGCCAATTCAGATGAAACTCAGATAGTGGTCTTGAAAAATAATAGAAAATTTGACCATCGTATCCGGCTCCCAAGTCACCCTTCTCCCCTTTGAATAAAATTGCTTTCTCTGGAGTTTCTTTCTGATTTTGCAGAGCAAATTCATACCCAAAATTCACCATGGAGCTAGGGTTCCATTCGTATTTTTTCCAATAACTTAAAGTAGAAATTCCCCAAACAAGAAAAAACGATAAAATGGTAAGCCATTGTTTCGAATGGAAAAATAAAAATACAGGGAATAATCTTTTTAATACCATTGTTTTTGGCTCCAGACTAAGGATTTGATTTTGAAATTTGAGATTCTAATGATTTAGAAAAAATATGATTATAATAACTTGCACCTTCGTAAGTTAAATGGTGTGGATCAAAAAAATACCGGACATCACTAACAGCTTCGGTGTGATCAATTAAAGTTTGGCCTCTCGCATTTAGATGAGATTTTAAACTGGAAATCCAATCTTTTCTCCACTGCGAACTTTTATAAAAATCAAATTCAATCGGATTTTCAGGGCTTAAAACAAGAACAAAAGGAATTTTATGTTGATAGAAATAATCAGAAATATTAAGAATTCGATTGAACTCCCACCAAGGTTCAAAAGGAACTTTGTTTACATTTTTTTTTGCTTCCCGAACCAAATGTAATCTCATAAGTTCAGGTCTAGATTCTGCATCACGAATCATACGCTCAAAATAATCTGCTTGAAAATCAGGAATCGTTTTTGTCACCAAACGAGTGTCATCCCAGTAAGTACCGCGAGAGTAAGATCTGTTTTCTAATGTTGATTTTTTACAGAAAAAATGAGACAAACGAATTCCCACAAACTCATCTCTACCATATCGAATAAGATTAACCTCTTTTGCAGAAGATAATTCTGAGATAATTTGAATTTGAACCGCTCTCCAATCGAGCGATGCCGGAATAAGAGAATTCCATTCTAAATCGTTCCAACCAGAACGATCAAATGTCTTTTCCATTTCATGGATTGGTTTTTCTAAAGAATTTATATGAGTAAAAAAACGGAATCTTAGTTTTGTTTTTGATTTCTGCAGGAAAATAGATTCATTCTCTTTTTTATCGGAACATTCCAATGTTGCGGATTCTTTGGTCCATCCCTTGGACCAGATCCCTTCCTTTGGTTTTTCTCCTTGGTAAAGGTGATACTTCCGACCACTCCTAAAATGATTATCGATGTATACTTCTATCGGATCCCAAAAGAAAACTCGGAAACGACTCACGTAAAACAATGTTTTGGTGATGAGTTTCGAAAGTGTTTTTCTTGGTAACTCTTTCCAGTGATCCATTAAATAATCACCAGGATAAATGGTTTTTGCTGGATAACGATCTCCAAATTGAGTGACCCAGATTTTTTCATTAAAGATTAATTTACCATTGATAAGTTCTTGGTATTCCCATTGTAAATCTGCAAAATTATGTATGTAGACCACTAGATCAGGATGTGAATCCAAAAGATCTTCTTTGTAATAATCGAGGTCCGTGGGAGCCATTGCTACATGGGAAAAAAAAGAGTATTTCGTTTGTGGATTATTTTCCCTGTTTAGTTCATCAGGTAATACCGAATACAAAGCAACAGAACTCCCGGCAATGATGGTTCGGTGTTTGTCTTGGGTCGATTGTAACTCTTTTGTTCTATAAAGAAAGTTATACCAAGGAGAAGAGTCCCATTCTGTTTCATTTGGAAACAGAAAATATAACTTAGAAAACACAATTCTATCTAGGAGAATGATACCACCAAACAGAAGAATGGTGACGAGAAAAACTTTCCATTTCTGCCCGAAACGGGATTGATTTACGGGTATTGTGGGATCAGTTTCCATTTTCGTAACAAAAGTTTTTTTGCAAAACTAATTGCGAGCTTTAGTACTTTTTTGTTAAAACTACTATTTGAAAAGATATAACGAATTGGTAATTCTTTAATGGTACCATTGTTATTGGCGACAATCGACAAGGCTTCCATATGAAAATCAAAGGCAACTGATTCCAAAGGATAAGTCGCGATTTTCTGAAACATTGGTTTAGAATACCGTCTGTATCCACTGGTACAGTCGCGTAAATTTGCACCAAAGAGGTTGAATACTCCTTTGGATAAACAATAATTCATAACCTTAGCAGCAAGCCAGGAAATGAGTTTTCTGTAAACTGGAACGTTGACAGTAGAGGTTCGAGATCCAATCACTAAATCACAATCAGGGAAGGACTGAAACTCTTTCAAATAACCCGCGTCATGCGACAATCCAGCATCCATTGTAATCACCCAATCATAACCTTTTGACACTGCATACTTCATTCCATCCTGGATTCCTCCTGGAATGTGAGTATTTTTTTCGTGGCGGATGACATTGAGTCTTTTCCCAAACTCTTTTTGTAATTTGGCTAAGATGGTTGGTGTAGCATCTTTACTCGCATCATCTGTTACAGAAACATCTGCATATACAATGGCACCCCGAACCACTTCCTCAATGGTTTCTGCTTCATTGTATGCCGGGATGATGACGAGAGTTTTGTTTGCCATTTTACTTTCCAGAGATATTGAATACGTCTTTGTTTGCTTCAATCCATTTAAGAAGTCTTGTCACACCTTCTTTTGGCAAAATCTTAGGATTAAATCCGAATTTTTTTGCTTCTTTGATATCGCAAATGAAATAACGCATGTCACCTGGTCTTTCCACTTCAAAAAGAATTTCTTGTTTTTTGCCTAGTATCTCACCAATGAGGTGGATACATTCCAAAAGAGAGATTTTATGTGGACTGGCTCCACCAATATTGTACACACCAGGAATTGGATTCTTAAAAAACTCTAAATAAGACTTTGCACCGTCTTCAGCATGTAAGATATCTCTTGTTTGTTTTCCAGTTCCAAAAATACGAAGAGGAAGACCAAATACAGAACGAATTGCAAAGTTAGCCACCCAACCATGATCTTCGCCACCGAATTGACGTTCGCCGTAAATTCCTGTAAAACGGAAACTTGCTGCTTTTACACCATACATATCAGTATAAGACCGCACATAGTGTTCAGCACTCATTTTGGATGCGTGGAGAGGCGAAATTTGACCTACCATCGTAGGTTGTTCCACAGAAATCTCTACTGGATTTCTTTCATAAGAAGTTTTTCCTTCCGTTAAACTATCATTAATCGAGTTCCCATAAACATGGATGGAAGAAGTATTCACAACAGGAATTTTATGTTTTCTGGCTGCTTCCATTACATTAAAAGTTCCGATCACATTGGTAGAAAAATCTAACTCTGGATCTTCCCAAGAAATGGTCATTGCAGGCTGAGCTGCCGTGTGGATGATATAATCACAATCAGCAGAACGATCCATCAAATGTTCTAAATTACGAATGTCACCTTTCACCATAGTGACACCGATTGATTTTAAATAATTCCAGTTATAATCGCGAGTGGCATCTGATCCGTAACCAGTTCGTTTCAATTCATATTTTGTCATGTTGTCAAAACTAACAACATCCCAACCTTCTTTACGGAATAATTCACAAACATGGGAGCCTAAAAATCCGCATCCGCCTGTTACCAATACTTTATTCGCCATCGCGATCTTCTCCTAGGTAAAACTTTTTAGATAAAATTAATTTTATGATATGAATGGAATCTGAAATCATATCGCGTAATCGGTATTCCACCTGCCCTACTGGTTTAAAATAAGATACAGGGATTTCGATACAACGCATATGAGATCTAACAATATCAATCATAAGTTCCACAATGAACTTACGATCTTGAGCCACGAGCTGTGGTTTCACCCGTTCATAAGACTCTCGCCAAACAGAAAAAAACTGGCAATCCACATCTGTGAATCTTGGTTCTTGTCCCCACCAAAATACCTCAACCAGTTTTCCCATCAGCAAATTCACCAAACGGTATAGAGGTTTGAGATTGGATCCTTGTTCGATCATCTGTCTTGTCGTACGGGTTCCGATCACCATATCGGAGTCTTTCATATATTCGAGTAATTTAGGAAAGTCTTTGGAGCGAAAAGAACCATCGGGAGAAACGACCACAATGATATCCCCCGTTGCGTATTCAATCCCCCGTCTGACTTGTTCACCAAGTCTAGTAGGATCACCATCACCGGGGAAGGTGTAGGTTTTTACTTTTTCTTTTTTACTTAAAGACAAAGTGGCATCGGTTGATTCGTTATCGATCACAATGATTTCGTTAAATTTATCTTTGAAATCAACAATCACATCAGTGATGGACCTTTCATTATTGTTAGTTGGAATTACGAGACTAGTTTTGAATTTATGGAAAAGATCATTTCTTACTTCATACACTGCATGATAGTAATCCTGCATGGAATTGATATTGAAGTATTCACAACTTAAGGTAGTAGCAAACACTCCGCCTTTGGAGTCTTTTGCCATCTTATCAATCACATCTGTGATTTCAATGACACCTGATTTTGGTGATGCGGGAGTTTTTTTAAAAAACTCAAAATATTCAGGTGTAAAAAAATAACTTCCCAAACCTAAAAGTTCATTGGGAGGATTTTCTGGTTTTTCAACCAAATTTACTATTTTATCATCTTCTAATACAACGGAATAGTTTTTACGAATCCTGGAAAGTAAGGATGTTTTTACAATCCCGATGGAGGCAGCCATATTCGGATGTTTTTTTAAAACTTTTAAAAACTGATCGTGGTCTGTGCGGTAATAAAACTCATCCCCAAGGATCGTAAGGAATGGTTCATGAATGGTTTTTTCGAGGCTTGCTACGTCAGATGCCAACCCCTGTTTTGTCCAGTCTACAGGTTCGATCACTACTTTGGGAAGAGCCAAACGAATGTGATCAATCTCTGCGATTATCCTCTCTTTTAGGTGACCTACCAGAACGTAAACCTTTTCGATTCCAAAGGTTTTGACCATCAGCTCCACATTCCGGTGGAGGATGGACTTCCCTTCAATGACGAAGAGTGGTTTTGGAATGAAGCTGGTTCGGGGATATGCTCGGGTTCCTTTTCCGGCAGCTGCAATGACCCCAATTCTGATCTTTTTCAATGTAAAAGGAAAGTCCCTGGAACGAACCCCTGGGTCAATTAGAAAAGGATCGTTTCCATCGGTAGAATTGGAAACCGGGACTAGTTTTATAACCCTGGAATGGCTCCCAACTGCGTTTAGAAAGACTCCATGACTTTTCAGGAAGTTTCCCCCCAAGCCCATTCAAATGGAAGCCCCAAATGCCTTCCTCAGCTGTCTTCAGTCCATCAAAATGAAGGGCTACGGGACTTCCAGCACTGTGTTCGAGAACAAAAGGTAAGGAGACTTGTTTCATCGTTCCCAGTAACGATTCAGAAATCGAAAACTGACCTGGAGACGGCTGCCCCAATCGAAATTCTAAGTGATCACAATCAAAACGACGAAGGAGGGCCATTTTTTTCCCCCAAGTATCTGTTGCTCGGATTTGGCAGGCCTCAGGGACAAGGATGAGATCTTGGCCTTCTGTTGTGACCTTCCCCAGGAATAATACCTCTTCCCAACCTCTTGATTTCTGGTATCTTAATTCTTGAGCATTATAAAAAGACTTTCCCTTTTCCGTGAAGATCTCTATTCCTAATATAAGAAAACCATTCTCCGTAGCGAGTTTCTCGGAAAAATAAAGACCATCCAGTGACTTTGCAAAATTTGGATTCGTCCAAAAGAATGTCAGGGGAATTAGGCCCGTTATTAGGAATTTATGCATATCAAACGATTTATCCTTTTTCCTCTTCTTTTCATAACATCATTCACATTCGATTGCAATCTCCTAAATCCGAAAAAAGAAAAAAATGACGACCTAGTCATGTTACTTGGAGTTTATTCACTGATTAATGCTAATTGTGTGAACGGACCTGATCTTTGGGCAAGAGATTTAACGACACAATCCAGTGTTTGTGTGGCTGTAGATTTAGTGAGTTCTGGAACCTATGTGGAAGTCTATAAAGAAAGATCCCTATCTCTTAATTTTGATTTAGTTAAGTTTGCTCGTGATTTCGACACTCTCACCTACCCTACATTAGTTGCAACTTTTGGAGAACCTAGCGATGTGGATGGAGACGGGAAAGTAAAAATTTTGGTAATGGACATTCGCGATGGTGCCACAGCAAACAGTGCTTATGTGGCAGGGTATTTTGATCCTGTTAATTATTTCCCAGACAACTTCTTTTCTCGGATTCGTTCCAATTATGCAGAAGTTTTATATATGGATGGGAAAGAACTAATCGCTGCTCTTAAAAATGATCCCAATGCTTTTGCTTCCACAGCAGCCCATGAATTCCAACATTTACTAAGATATCCGAGAATGCGATCAGCAAACCAAACCGATGAAACTTGGATCAATGAAGGGACAAGTGAAGTGGCAAGTGATATCGCAGGCTATGGACCACAAAATGGTAGAATGGATTGTTACTCAGGAGTGAATGATTCACGTTGCTCTGATGGAATCAATGGTGTGTCATTACTCGACTGGGATAGTAGCGGTTCCGACATTCTAAAACAATATTCTTATGCTTATGTATTTATGCGTTATCTTTATGATATTTCAGGAACTAACGATTCCCAAAGACAAAACTTCTTTCGAGAGACAGTGGTTGGAGCTTCTGGTACTCGAGCAAATTCCACAGGGAATTTAATTAATGTATTTAGAAATACCGCCTACGCTCCAAACTTTGACGCATCTTTACTTGGGAATAATAATGCAGATGTTTTCTTTCGAGTTTTTGCTCTACTCGGTGCCCAAAGTTTTGGAATCGCCAATCTAACTTCCGTCGAACAAGTGACAAGCGATGGAGCTTCCCCCACCACAATTAATTTAGCAACAGCCCTCACTAGATATCCCTTATCCACTACTTTGGCAAGGATCGTAACAAATCCCGTCGTTCCCACAACCAACCGTGGTAGTATCAAACAGGGAGCTACAAACTTCTATACAGCGGCGATGGGAACACCTTCAATTTCTGCAGGTTCTTCCAGAAAGAATTATGGAAGAGTGACTACTGCCACAACCAAAGGTATTTTCTTTTGGGCAGATTCTCCCGCAGGGATCAATGCAAGTGCAAAGTATGTGCAAACGAATGAAGAAGGAACCTCTCTGACCATTCCCAAAAAACCTCGGTCTCTCAAATCGGTAATTGAATCTTCTTCTGGACCCATCCCCATTTGTGGGATAGAATTTACAGATGATTTGGTTCGTACTTCCGAAAGTATTCCAATAGAATAGAACGCATCAAACTACGATAACAATCTTTCGCTACGTGACCACCGTCCGCAAACGCATTACATGTGTATGATGGATCATTTTTTAATTTTAAAATCGAAAAGTTTTTACTCGCTGTGATGGAATCAATTTCTTTTTCCCAAGTTTTCACAAGAGACTCTTTTTCCATCAAAGTTTCAAAATCAGGAGAGGAAAGTGGCCAAATGATGATGGTTTTTATTTTTTCTGTCTGCAATCGGTTTAAAATTTTTTCATAAAACCCAAACTGCATCGGACTACGCACATAAGAAGCAAACAACCAATCCAAAGTTCTATGGCTAGTCATTTGTAAAGAATTAGAATCCTTCTCCATATAATTATCTATTGGAGAAAGACCGTTTCCATTATGAGTGAGGATATAATCGTAAGTTGCTTGGTGCATTTCAAATGCATTTTCTAAATATGGGTTTTTATAATTTCTCCACATTTGATCGATATAGGGTTTGTAAGTACCTACAGCAAAAAGTTTGCGACCTAAATAAAAAGAAACGTGATCTTTCCCAAACAAACTCAAATTGGAAAGTACGTAAGAAAGATCAAAACTATAAGTTAGGTTTGAACTTTTGAATACTGAGTTTTGATTGAACTGGTTTGGATCTGTTTCCATCACAACCAAATCTGGTTTGATCCCTGCATCCAACACTTTCGTAAGTTGGAAGTCGTAATAAGCAGGAGTGGTAACAGCAGAAGAAAGATTATAAATATCCCAGTCAGGGTAAAAAGATACTAATTCATCGTGATCAAAATAAAGAAGGCGAGAAGAACCCAAAATCAACATGATTTTTTTAGTTTTGGATGAATGAACTCCTGGTTTTTCAGAAATTAATTTTCCTAAAAAGTCCGATTTGGCCTTATAGTTAACTGCCGTTAAATCAATCTTGGTAATTGTCTGAATATAAGGGATTCGAAAGAGAGAATCAACGACAAATAAAAAAAGTAACAGGATAACCGGATAAAAAAGGAACCGCGCCTTGAGCATATCTGAAAGGAGAAAGGATGTGGATTTAAAAGTAAAGCGAATTGAAGAGGTTCCCCCGAGGTTTTAGTCGAGGGAAAAAAACATTAAGCGACTTGGATGCGAGCGAGTTTACGTTTCTTTTTTAGATTTACAAACCAGTCGTCAGCATTTCTGACATGGCTTACTAATTTCTTTACGTATTCTCTATTTTCTGGGTTTAAAATCTCACGTGCTTCTTGGATGATTTCTTCCACTGTTTTCACATGGAAGGTAAAATAACTAGTAAAAAGCTCGTAATACTCTCTATCAGTATTTTCCCAGTCCTTTGACTGAATGTCTGCATAAAACTCAGATAACTGTGGTATGTCGATCTCAGGTGTCGCATCAAAATGATTATTCATCATAGCGATACGGTCTGTTATATCAGTTAATTTCTGGAAATACGTTTCCAATTCGGGATATTCCATCTTCCAGCCCTCCTTAACAACCCTTACTTTTACCAGGATTTTAGAAAGGCCTTAGAGATCAAGATTTTTTAAAAAATTTTGTGATGTCTGGATTTTGTTTTAGAAAGTCTTTTAATTGCAGGGCTTGCCCATCCCAGGCCTCTTTTGCCCCTTCGATCCAAACATCGGAACCTTCTCCATCCGGGAACCCACCGTTAATTACTGTTAGTTGAGATGAATTTGGACCTTTGGATTCAAATAACAATTGTAAATAAACCCCACCAACGGGATCAGCTGGATGATCCTTCCATTCCATAACCAATTCTTTGAGAGGTTCGATTTTTTTATAAATTCCATGAGTGGTAAAATCACCCTCTAAACCTAGTTTCCATGTCCAAGAAAAGTCACCACCTACTTTGGGCCTTCCTCTTACCTCATCCGCCAACCAATGCACTAACACTTCATAGACGGTAACACCCGACCACAATCGTTCGATTGGTTCCTCAAAGGTAAATACAGACTTTGTTTCTCTCATAGACGAAGTAGTAAAAACTTGGGTGTCCTTTGGCAAGATGTTTTTTGGGAGGAAAAACTACCGAGAGTGTTACTACCGGTAGTGAGGTTTAGTACGAATTTAGAAACTGAGGTTGTTTGGTCTCACATACACAGATTGAATGACACTGATATTTCTCATCTGGAAGGCGGCAGCACAATACGCTAAATAATATCTCCACTTTCTGATAAAGGTTTCGCTATATCCTTGGGTCCTTACCTCTGTCAAATTTTCTTCAAAGGCCTTTAACCAAATTCTTAATGTCTTCGCATAACTAAGCCCCATATCTTCCAAATGAAATAGATACATATCTCCAGTGCGATTAATGGCTTGGTTCATACGACCAATCGAAGGCAAAAGAGAACCAGGGAAAATATGTTTTTGAATGAAATCGATTCCATTTTTAAAAGCTGTAAATCTGGAATCAGGACAAGTGATAACCTGCAAAGCCAAAATCCCATCTTTTGTCAACAGGTCTTGACACTTCTGAAAGAAGGTTTCATAAAAGGCATCCCCTACTGCTTCTAACATCTCAACAGAAACAATTTTAGTAAACTCCCCTTCAATATTACGATAGTCTTGAATACGAATTTCGATTTTATCGGAAAGGCCTTCTTTTTCGATCCTTTCCTTCGCATAAACATATTGTTCTTCCGAAAGAGTGACCGTTGTGACACGACATCCATAATTTTTTGCTGCATGGATGGATAAAAATCCCCAACCGCTTCCAATCTCTAACAAATGATCTGCGGGATTTAATTTTAATTTCTGACAGAGTTTGTCTACTTTCTTCGTTTGAGCCTCTTCTAGAGTTTCTTCCAAAGTTTCAAAATAGGCAGAACTATAGGTCATTGTCGGATCTAAAAACAATTTATAAAATTTGTTTCCTAAATCATAATGTTCTACGATATTTTTTTTGCTACCTGTTAGAGTATTTTTTCTTAAAAAATGTAGAAATTTATTTCCCAAACTAAATAAATCCAAATGAAATAACCTTTTTTTGGCACCAGATAGATTCGGACTCTCATCAACATTCAAAATAAACCAAGAAATTACATTTTCTATAGAATCAGTGTCCCAATCTCCTGTTAGATAGGACTCTGAGAATCCAATATCACCATATAACACTGATTTTTTGAAGAAAACAGGATCTTTCACATGAATGAGAGCTGAATGAAATTTAGAATCATAGATTGAGTTTGGGTCCCCTAATACAGTTTGTTCTCCATTAGGCAAAATCATTCTAAGTGATCCCCTTTTCATGGAACTCATGGCTTTCAAAAATATCTTCCTATAAATAGGAAATTGTTCTATGGTAGATTTGTTCTTTAATTCGGTAAAAAGTTTTGAATCAATCGTGTCTTGTGAGAGGGACTGGTTCTGTGATTTCTCCAAGGGGAACTCCTGTTTGTTTCTCTAAGTTTTGGTGTTTCGAAATGTACGGAATTTTTTTGACCCATAGTTTGAACGCTTGCCAATGAATCAATGTTATTATTTTGACGGTGATGAATGGAAATTGGGTAAAAAGTTTTAATAGGTATTTTGATTGGAATGGAATTTTTTTTCCCAGAAAGGAAGTGGTAAGAATTCGTTTCCCATTTTCAAAAGAGTCGACACCGATCTGCAATTGATCACTCGGTGCATTCAGTCGAAACTCAAATTCAGAATCCAAACTGATAAAAGGTGAGACATAAAAATCTTTTCGTTCGCGGATGTACACTTGTGGGTCTGCGATGGTTCCTTTCGCAGGTTTAAAATACCCAAGATAGGGTTTGATTTCGCCAAAGGTATTCCCCACTTCTGCGATAGAGACAAGGGGTTTATCTTTTGTATCATAACAAAAGTAAAAACTAACAGGATTGAAGACATAGCCCATTACCCGAAGGTTGGTCAGAAGAAATATCTTCCCAATGTCCCTGACTCCTGACGCTTCCAGAAACGATTTAACATTATCATAAATTGTTCGTTTTCCAAATTGAATATGGTCTTTGTCATAAAAGGAAAACAAGTTGAAACGATTCCTGGAAAACCAAAAACTTTTTTGGGACAATTGATCGATTTCGGAAAGATCCAAGTAAAAATTAAAAATTCGGTATTGGAATTTATTGGGCCTTGGTGCAGTGCGAGCATGATACACCTCAGCCGCATACATACAAGAATTTAAGTCCATGGATCCCTTTTTAGAATGTTACGAGAGACATTCACTGCTGACAAAAATCCATCTTCATGAAATCCATACCGGAAATAAGCACCTGCATAGTAGATCGGGCCTGATTCGTTTAACTCCGGCAGACGACTTTGCCCAAGAGAAGCCTCAACAGAAAAGAGTGGATGTTCATAATCTATTTTTTTTAAAATTTTATCTTTTGCCACACGCCCAGGATCATTGATGGTCACAAAGTAGTTTTGTTTTTTAGAAACATTTTGCAAACGATTCATCCAATAAATCGTATATGGGTCTTGTTTGCCCGTTTCCCCTTCTACAATTTTATAATTCCAACTCGACCAACAGGAAGGAAGTTTTGGCATATCGCTATCATCCGTATGCAAAGTGGCAGTGTTGTGTTGGTACCGGTAGAGTGGTAGTAACTCACTTTCTAATTTTGTTGGATTTCCTAATAATTTTGCAGAGATATGACCATGAGTGGCAAGTAACACTTTATCAAAAATTTGCCTTTCCCCTTCACCAAACAAAAGTTCCACTTTCCCCTCATTCGTTCGATTCACCTGTTTGACAGGAGTTTGCAACCGAACCCGGTCTTTTATGGGAGGAATGATTCGATTGATGTACTCTCTCGAGCCACCATCCACCGTATACCATTGGTGTTGGGTGTTCAGTCCCAAAAAACCATGGTTATCAAAAAATCGAATGAGTGACTTAGCAGGAAATTCTAACATCATGTCCGGCGGAGTTGACCAAACTGCCGAACTCATAGGGATTAAATAGAAGTTGAGGATGTCTTTTCCATACCGAAAAACTTCCATATACTTACCTAAATCCCAACTGTCGTATTTTGGATCGTCCAAAATCTTTGGAGCCGATTTGTTAAACCGGTCAATTTCCAGTAACATCTTTAAATAACGAGGACGAAAAAGATTTTTTTTCTGTGCAAATAATCCAGAAAGGCCAGAACCACAAAACTCTAATTTGGTGGGATCATGTTGGACACTAAAAGACATATCCGATTTTTTTGTGGGAACATTTAATGTTTGAAATAGTCTTAGGAGATTAGGATAAGTTACATGGTTGAATACAATAAAACCAGTATCAATCGGAATGGACACTCCATCCTCTTCAACTAACACTGTGTTGGTATGACCTCCGATGTAATCGGCACTGTCAAAAATGGTTAAATCAAAATCATCTTTTAAAAAGTATGCAGAACCGAGACCCGCAATCCCAGTTCCGACGATAGCCAAACTTTCTTTCACTTGTTTCCCTTTTTTTTAGTCATTAGACCCTTAGAGAAAGAGTTGGTTCATTTGTAGATGCACTTCCTCCGCTTTCTTTTGTGCAATTTGTCCGAAATTTTCTTCCAAAGAACTAAGTGTGATCCCCCGAGAAGAATTGATGAGCGAACGTTTGCCCGAAGCTTGGATGATGGACTCTAAGTCTCCCCCTTGGGCACCAAACCCAGGAATGAGAAAATACAGTTCAGGATGGCGGGCACGTAAAGACTGGATCTCTGAGGGATGGGTTCCCCCGACCACAAGCCCTACTTGGTTTGGATACTCTTCACCAAGTTTTGCCATTTGGTCACTGACCTCTTCATATAAGTAAAGGTCCTTTCCCACAAGTTTTTGTTTTTGAAAGTCAGCCGAGCTAGGATTGGAAGTAAGTCCGAGTACAAAGATATAACCACCTAGATCCAAATAAGGAACCAAACTATCACGACCCATGTATGGGTTTACCGTCAGGGCATCCACTCCCAACTTTTCAAAAAAATACTTAGCATACTCTTTGGAAGTATTGGCAAGGTCACCACGTTTGGCATCCATCACAATGGGTACTTCTGGTGACACTTCCTTCATGACACGAACCATATGTTCTAAGGCAAAATATCCTTCTGCCCCCAACCTTTCGAAAAAAGCAACATTGGGTTTCCAAGCTGTGGCAAGGGAATGAGTGTAACGAATGATCGTTTCTGTAAAATGAACGAGTGGTGCTTTCGAATCCAAACTTACCTTAGGTAATTTTTCGAGTTCAGGATCCAGACCAATACAAAGAAAAGACTTTAAGGCATCTCTACGCGAATTGAATTTTTGAACGAAATTGGATTTTGAATTCACTTATTTAGGTTCCTTAATTTGAATCTTTTGTTTTCTTTTTTCCATCTCCGCATCAATGTCTCTTTTTTTATATCGTCCGTAAAAATGCCCTGGGATGAATGTCACCGCGGTGATGGGATTGGCCACCACATCTCCGAGAGCCCCACCCACATAAGTGGAATAAGCTGGTGTGAGTAATTCATAAGAAGATTCTACTTGTTCACGATCATTTTTTTCCGCAAAGTAATTGAGAGCATCATCAGAAGCTCTAGCTTCATGATACAAAGCTCCAATCACAGGGATGGCATACACTGCCGCATAAAGAGTTCTTTTTTCTCTTTGCGCAAAGTCTTTTGCATGACCACCTTCATGAATGACAACAGGAGGTAAGTCAGAGTACACATTAATTGTATTCGTAAAAGAATTATAATGGTCTCCGCCAATCGTTCCCGCAAACAAACGTCCAGGGAGAAATGTATAAGCAATTAAAGAAATGGATCCAAAGAAGTATCGAACGTATGGATTGATATTTTGATTTTTGGAAAGTCGTTTCCACTCAGAAAGAGGAGCATATTGGTTAAAACGAACCTTAACATCCCTTAAATTGTTTTCTTTGATGTATCGAATCAAATACTCTTTGGTTTCTTTAGAAATATGATGGTTGTCTGCTTTTAGATTAAAAAGTACAATTTTAGAAGGAAGCGAAAAGATCCAATTCCCTGTTTGGTCTAAAATCCATACGGGTTCCCCTTCTTCGAATTGTGGATCGTCTTCGGTAAATTCAGGGCTTGGAAGGTAAGGATTCCCATAGTTATATTGTTTTTCTAAAGAATAGCAGTTGGCGAAACTAAAACAAACCCAGAGAAATAAAATTATGGTTTGGAATTTCATAAACTTTCCATGATTTCCTTGAGTTTAGGATCTACTGGCTCTTGTTTCCGTGGACTTTGTTTTGGTTGGACCGCTGGGGGTTCAGATTCGGTAGCTTTTTCTACCGCCGAACTCCCATTATATCCAGATAGGACTTCTAAACGAGTAAAAAATTCAGAAAGAGAATTTCTACCCAACTGGTTCAACTGGTCTTCTCGATTCCCACGAAATCCATTATAAGGAACATACCAAAGGAGAGGAACCAGCGTGAGAATACTCCCCGTCAAATAACAATTAGTTACACGGGAATCAATTTCATCATAATAAATAAACTCTTCTTCCGAATTGCCCGTAATTTGAACTCTTGCTTTTAGACGAACAAACGTTAAATTCTTGGAACATCTATCTAAAGATTGTAGTTGGAATTCCTCGACAAAAATTTTCCCACCTCGGTCCAGTAACAAAGGGAAACGATTCCCTCGAATGGAAAGTTCCTTTCGAATCAAATAAGACAAAGGACCATATTCATTCGGAAGTCCTTCTGGATCGGCAAAATACCCATCATAAACTCCCATTTTCATTCGGTCTTCTTCTTTGACTTTGATTTCAATATGATCCATTTTTTTGACAAATTCAAAAGGTGCTTCTTTTGGAAAGGGTCTATACACTCGCAAAGAAACCCCACAATTCCATCCAAAACTTGAAATCAAAACGAAAACTATAGAATGAAGTTTTAACTTAAAAAACATAAGTGTACCCAAGGAAAAAATTCGAAATGGCATAAACCCGAGGAGATCGTTTGTCTGTTCCATCTGCTTCATAAAATGCCGAACTTAAATAATAATCTCGAACACCAGATACAAAAGACTCCTCATTCACAGCTCGAATTCCAGGTGCAGAAGATTCATTCGCCCTCCAAATGTATTGGATGACTTGAAATCCTAAGTGAAATTTATGATGTTCGATAGGAGTCCAATTGGCTTGGGTCAAAATATCTAGTCCAACAACTGATGTCTCTAACGGTTTTTCCGAAAATAAAGAATACGCATCTCCGCTGGACACATGAGATTCTGCGAATCGAGAAAGTCCTCCATTCCCAGTCATCATATCCCTTCTGTAATTGAGCCTACCAAGAGGGGTCACAAACATATCCCCTCCTATATCATAAGAAAACTCATCTTGCACCCTATGGTAAAACCGAAACCCAGCACTTGGTGCTAAATACAACATAGAGTCTCGCATAAGACCTGTTTGCCCCAAAGACTGGGAAGAAAATACAGAATTGGTATGGAAAGATCCCGTTCGAATTCCAAAATCCCAACTATAACCAAACTCTTTTGAATACTCTTCGTAGATTTTAACAACTAATTTATGTTCAGCGCTATAAAGCCGATCAGAATGGTAAGCAAACTGAGCACCACCGATAAATCCATAAGCAAGATAATCGGTTGAAGTCTGGAATTGGAAGTAGGTATATTCTATTCCCCATTTTGCAGATTTATGTTTGTACGCTATTTTCGGGGAGAAAGAACCCGACCCTTTTTGTTTTTCAATATCATAGGTAAAAGGTAGGGATCGGATATTTTGATAACCAATCGCCGAACGAGGATAATACGGTGTGCCGGCCTGAAACGCAACTCGTCCATTATCGTCTGCCCAGTCATTGCCAGATGCAAAAAAACCACCCTGACCCATCAGCCTAAATCCAATCTCCCAAGTTCCTTGATTGAATTCCAAAGAACCTTTATTCGTAGCAGGGAGATTGGAATTGATGGGATAATTGGGTTCGGGATTTCGTTCGCGGAACTGATCTTCGCGAATTCGTTTTACCTTTGCCCGAAGTTCTGCGGCCTTTTCTGGATACCCACGTTCCTCATAGGATTCCGCCTCTAATTCTAATTTTGTGGCTTCGGTTTCTCCTGCGAAAAGAAGTTCAGGCCTTAGGGCAAAAGAAACTAAAACTAGGAAGTAGAGAACAGAAATCCGTTTCACAAAGAGTTTATCCTTTTCTTTTGATATACGCTTTTGCGAATTCAGGAAGAACAAAAGCAGCTTTGTGAATTTCTGGGCTGTAGTATTTGAGACCTTTCGGAACTCGTTTTGGATCTGGAGTTACCGAATAAGGATCAATGGCATTGGATAAAAAAGTAAACCCAATGATTCCGGACGGGTATGTCGGAATGGTTGTATAATAGTAACCATACTCAGGGAAAATTTTGGGAATAAAATCAAAAAGAGAGGAAATCACATCTCCATGATACCAAAAAGATTCCGCTTGGGTGGCAATGATTCCCGTAGGTTTTAAGGCACTTGCCATATCTCGAAAAAATGGTTCCTTAAATAAAACTTCTGCAGGGCCTACTGGATCACTAGAATCCACAAGGATCACATCAAAACGACCTTTGTTGTCACGGGCAAATTTAGCACCATCATCATAATAATGAATGACTTTGGGATCTTTCATGGCATCAGCACATTCTGGAAAGTATTTATAACTAATATCCACCACAGCTTTGTCAATTTCACATAATACAACTTCTTTGACAGAGGGGTGTTTCAAAACTTCGCGAACGGTTCCCCCATCTCCCCCACCAATCACAAGAACAGATTCAGGGTTTGGATGACTCATCATAGGGATATGGGCAATCATTTCATGATAAGAATGTTCGTCTTTATTAGTAACCATCGTTACACCATCAAGTGTAAACATTCGGCCAAAGGATTGTGTTTCAAAAATATCGATTTTTTGGAACGGAGATTGTAGGCTTTCGATTGTTTTTGTTACCCGGTAACTCACAGCGCGGCCTTTTTCTAATTCCAATTTTTCGGTATACCAAATCTCCATTAATTTCTCCTAAGGTTGTTCTCTTTGAACCAGATTTGATTTAGGAAGAAGAAGGTGTAGTTTTTTTTGATGTTTCTTGGTTTACAAGTGATTAAAAATTCAACTTGGCGGGAACTGGGGACTTAAGTTCTATTGCCTTGTATGCAGAAATATTCCCGTGTTTTTTACCTGCTTGGTTTTTTAGCCATGCCACTTTTCATTTTACTACTCGTTTTTGGTTATGTAAAAATCAACGAAATGGCAAGTGAAGAAATCCATTGGGGTCATAACAAATCCTTCGCCTTTGGACAAGCTTCTCGTGAAGGAAAACTCATCCTACTCTCCGTCACTAAATCTCGTTGTGAAATGCTCCAGGGATTAGAATGTGGGGAAGGAAAACCAGACCTTGGTACTTATGTTTTACTCAACTACACACCAAGAGACCAAGAATTCCAAACTCTGATTTTGGATGATCGTTTTAGTTCCTTAAAAACAGACCCCATCCCCCAATACTTCTTACTTAATTCCTCTGGGGAAATCCGTCATATGTCCACGCAGCTTCCAAGTGTGGAAGAGATGCAAAAACTCCCTAAAAAAGAATGATCTTTTTCAAAATCTAACAAAAATTCTCTTGCAAGTTCAGATTTGCTGACATACCCTATGGGGTATAGACATGCGGAGGATTTATGTTAGGACTCACCGTTCACAGAAAAAAAAGTTTTGAAGACACCATCACCGACACTACCGAAGCCCTAAAAAAAGAAGGGTTTGGGGTCTTAACCACCATCGACGTCAAAAACACTCTCAAAGAAAAAATCGGCGTTGATTTCAAACGATACACCATCCTTGGAGCATGTAATCCCGGTTTTGCGCACAAAGCCCTCCAAACAGCAGACGAAATCGGATTATTACTCCCTTGCAACGTAGTCGTCACAGAAGAAAAGAATGGAGAAACCAAAGTCTCTATCTTTGACCCCATGACTATGACCAAACTGGTCCAAAACCCAGAACTAGAAAAAATTGCCAAGGAAGTACAAGAAAAATTAATTCAAGTCATTCACCACTTACACGACTGAAATAGATTTTATATCATTGGGGGCGCCTCGCCGATGGATTGAATTTTCCACATCCCATCCATTAGGCGATCCCGCTTTTCGCTCCAATCTTTCTGGAAGGATTTTTTATATTAAAATTGGTTCTCCAACCAGAAAGGATTTCCGCTGCAATCGGTTCTTCGGCAAGCTCAGCACAAGTGGCGCGGGGGAAGTTCTCATTCAATCCTCTTTCCTCCCCCACACCTTTAACCTATTCTAAACCAATATCACTTACAAAAAGCCGGCACGGTTTTTGTTCGAGTGTAACAAACCGTGTAGCTCTGACCGTTCTCAATCGTAGTCATTCCAAAAAGATTCAGAGGCCCACCTACTGGATACTGAGCAGTTGATGCAGGACCAACTTCCCAATTAATATGATAGTTCCCGTCCTTGCCAGTGATCTGTCCTTTGACCACACTGCTTGTTTTTTTATAACAAGATTTGATATCCCGATTGTTGCTGATGATCAGCCAAGCCGTTGGATTTGGAGAAGGATTAGTGACGCAATTGGATGTCAAAACCCAATTCCCTTCCAAGATGGTCTTACCTTCTTCAGCCCCCGCTTTTGCTCCTGACTGGCAATGGAAGACAAGAGCAGATACAGCGAAAGCAAATACTAATGTAATTTTCTTCAAAGCGAACTCCTTTGCAGAAATATCTTATTTCCACAAGGAGAGATTAGAGACCAGAATTTGATAAGTCTGTCAAACTTTATTGCACTGATTTAGATTTATTTTAAAAAATTTTAAGTAAAACTTGGAAGGCATTTTGAACTCACGAAAATCCATTTCTATAACAGCACAAAACAGGGATCATTTGGCACCTAACGGGAATGAAAAATGTAGGAATATTTTGAGTGTGTCTCTATTTTTTATTGAAGGATGGAGATGGAAGGTTGTAAGGTGGCAGATAGTAGTGGTTATGTGGAATGAATAAAATTAGAGGGGGATGGAATGAAATACGATGTAATTTTAACTTTCGACTTGAAAGATGCAAGCTCTGAAGCTTATACCAAGGCAAAGAAGTTACTTGAAGGATATGGTCTTCATGACACTTCGATTTCCAAAGATCTACCCTTACCAAATACAGTGCTAATGGGACGTCTAAATTACGAAATTGAAGCATCAGAGATTAAAGATTTTGTATGGCATTTATTTAAGGAAAACGGTTTAACTCCAAGTCGTTTGATGGGTGGCGTTTTGCAAGATTGGTCAATTAAAATTAAGGGGTAAAAAAATGACTTTTCAATTTCCAAACTTAGATTCTAAGACAAGAGAATATATGAAGAATGAATTCGACTTAGATGTTTCAATTTCCAAGCTTTATAATAGTAAGAGACTAAATGATTTAGGACGAAAAATGTATTCAGAATTACTAAAAGAAGCTATTGATAACAAAACACCAGAATGGCTAGCTTCCGAAATAATTCGCCTAAATCTCCTAAAGACTCATGAAGAAAGAAAAACAAAAACCGGAACCACGATGGCTAAGATCCCATCTAATGCTCATGAAATGCTTGCCGAGGGAGAATTTAATAGATTCTATATCAGAGCCTTATGTAAAATAGCAATAGAAGAAAAGAAAATCATAAAAGTAGTTCGAGGTAAACAGGTTAGTGTGCCAAGAGAGGAATCTAATCAAAAGCTAGGTTCAAAATGTGAGCCAAGTTTATTATTAAACGATTTAAGAGAAAATATTGGAGTTGATACAGCATTAGGACTTCCGCCAGGACCCAACTCAGGCCTAACAGTTGCTATTGAATAGACACGCCGCATAGCAGAAAATACCTATCGTCACGCTTCTCGCTAAGCATCCGCAAGAAGGCACGCCGACATTAACATCTACTTCTTAGGCTTAGTTGCAAGGAAGTTCGGGAAGGCAGGTTCGTTATGCGCAATGTTCAAAAATGATAATAAAATTAAAACACTGTAACAATATAAAAGAAGGTGAAATTAGCTTAAGTAAAAATAGCCTTAATATAAAATATGCCATAAACGGTACCGGTAAAAGCACATTGTCTAAAGCTATCTATAGCTATATTCATGATAAACACAACAGCACGCAAACTCTCTCAAAATTGAAACCTTTTCAAGCAGACGGTACGGCCGAAAATAACCCTGAGATCAACGGCATTACAGATCTAAATTCTGTGAAAGTCTTTGATGAACAATATATCAACGAATTTGTATTTAGACAGGATGAACTTATAAAAGGAAGTTTCGATATATTAATACGAGATGCTAATTTTGAAAATGGAATGGCTGAGATTTCTGAATTAACAAAAGTAATTCGAAACGAAATCTCAAAAGATGCAGAAATAGAGCAATTATTAAGTGACTTTCAAGAAATCACAAACAGTTTTGGGAGACAAGTGAAAAAGGGCATACACGGGTCAAGCCCTTTAGTAAAGGGTTTCAAAGACGGGAATTTAGTGACTAATGTTCCAGAGGAGTTCAGGGAATATTCAGAATTCATACAACATGAAAGTAATTATAAATGGGCAAAATGGCAAATTGACGGAAAGCCATTTCTAGATTTATCAAAAAATTGCCCATATTGCATATCTGACATTCAAGATAAAAAAAATAAAATACAAAAAATAGCCAGTTCCTACGATCCTAAAGTCGTTGAGAATATAAACAAAATAGTATCAACCTTTCAAAAATTAAAAATGTATTTTTCGGATTCTACCAATCAGGCTATCGATAAATTCATTTTTAATGCTACAGGATTTACAAAAGATCAAGAACAATATCTAATCGAAATAAAAAACCAAATCGAAAGAATAACATCAAAAATAAAAGAAGCTCAGAATATCCATTTCAATACACTCAAAGATGTTGAGAAAATCATCGAACTTTTATCAAATCTGGAAATTAAATTAGATCTATATTCTCACCTAAATTCAGAGCGAACAAAATCAAAAACAGATTTAATTAACAATTCTATAAAAATGCTACTAGAGAAAGCAGGTAAATTGCAGGGTGTCATTAATAAGCAAAACCGATTAATTGAATTATTAATAAAAGAAAATAACTTAGAAATAAACGAATTTTTAAAAAATGCCGGATATAAGTATAAAGTAAACATAATCGAAGACGGATCCGAATACAAACTTAAATTATTTCATACCGATTCAGACAAGTTGATCCAGGAAGCAAAAAGCCACTTGAGCTATGGCGAACGGAATGCATTTGCTTTGGTATTATTTATGTATGATACATTAAAAGCAAAGCCTGATGTTATCATTCTAGACGATCCAATTTCTTCATTTGATAAAAACAAGAAATATGCTATCATAAATATGCTATTCAGAAGAGAAAAATTTTTCAAAAACAAAACTGTATTATTTCTTACTCATGATTTTGAACCAATAGTTGATATGATCTACCATCATACCGACAAATTCGCCCCACCTTTTGCGTCATTTCTAGAAAACAATAACGGCATTTTAAAAGAAAAGGAGATCAAAAAAGCTGACATCAAAACATTTATAGAAATAAATACAGAAAACATTCGTTCAAATATTCCTTCATTAAACAAATTAGTTTACTTAAGAAGGTTATATGAACTACAAAATAACAAAGGTATCGAATTTCAATTAATTTCAAATCTCCTGCATAAAAGGAAAACTCCAAATTTATCTGAAAATGGAATCTGTAGAGATATGACAAAATCAGAAAAACGAAAAGCAACGAAAATACTTAGAAAAGAAATCCCGAATTTTTCGTATACAAAAACTCTCATTACAATTAATGATAGAAAAAAATTGATAGATCATTATTTTTCATCTGATAATAACTATGAAAAGCTTCATATTTATAGAATTCTATTTGGAGAAGAAATATTACCCAAGGCTTCCGAAGTAATGAAGAAATTCATCAACGAAGCCTTTCATATAGAAATTGATTACATCTATCAACTAAACCCAAGAAAATATCAACTTGTTCCTCAGTATATAATAAATGAATGTGACAATCACATACAGTTACTAAATATCTGACATGGCGCCTAACAACCCGTCTCCCCAGAAGCCTAACCCACAAACCAGCACATAAGTTTATTAGAATATATGGAAATTTACGATAGAATCGGAACGAGCTACAACAAAACAAGAAAGGCTGACTTACACATTGCTTCCCTTAGCGAAGAAAACCTTTGCTTAAAACTAGAGAGAGCTTCTCTACTGGATGTGGGAGCAGGGACAGGAAACTATTCCCATTTTTTTTCTTCTAAAGGTCATCATGTAACGGCAGTCGAGCCGTCAGGAATCATGATGGCTCAGGCCGCAGAAAATACAAATATCAAATGGATCAAAGGTTCAGCCGAAGAAATTCCCCTTCCTACCAGTAGTTTCGATGGAATCATTTCTATACTAGCATCACACCATTTCAATGATCTGGAAAAAGCAATTCTTGAGATGAACCGCATTCTGAAACCCAAACACTTTGCGGTTATTTTTGCGGGGGATCCTTCGATCGTCAGTAAACAATCTTGGTTATTTGATTACTTTCAAATTGTTTTTGAGAAATCCGTTTCCACTTATCTACCGATTCATGATTTTAAATCGATGATCGAACGTGTAACCAAAGCGAATGTAAAAATAATTGATTACCTATTGCCCGATCATCTTACCGATTACTTTTTTGCTTCCGCTTGGAAAAACCCTACCCTTTATCTAAACGAAACTTTCAGGGCCGGAATTTCTCCTTTAGCAAGCTTAGAAACGAGTACACTCAATCAAATTTTAGAACGGCTGGAAAACGATTTAAAGAATGGGATTTGGTTAAAAAAATATGGGAATATTCTAGAAGAAGATTTCTTCGATGGGGGATATCGATTTTTAGTTTGGCAAAAAAACTAACCCACCTCTTCCCTTTTTTCCCCTTCCGCTTTTTTTCGAAACACCTCTAATATCGCACAAAACAAAATCACCCCACCACCGAGCCAAATCCTATCGGGAGGCACCTCACCGAGGAAGTACCAAGCCGCCAAACTTCCGTAAATGGGGCTTAAGGTAGATAAAGTCCCTGCTGTGGTCACAGATAAATTGGAAAGACTACGAATCCAAATGGTATGGGCAAGTGAGGTAAAGATCCCGGCAAGCACCACCTGAAAGAGAAGGTATTTGGGTTCAGAAATCATCTCAAAAAGTCCACTCGCAAAAGGCAGGAGAACAATGCTAGTGGCAATCAGTTGGGTAAACAAAATTTGGGCACTCGGATAATGGACATGCATTTCTTTGGTCAGTAAATTGCGAATGGCATAAAGAACCGCAGAGACAACTCCCCAAACCACTCCTTGGAACATTTGGTTGTCAAAGGAAAAATCAGGTACAATGAGAAAGAGACCAAAAAAGGAAAAACAGGCCAAAAAGAAAGCAAAAGGATCAGGTCTTTTCCCACCAAACAAAGGTTCAAGGATAGCAGAAAACACTGGATAAGTGAAAAGGGACAACATCCCCACAGCCACAGTCGAAACTTGGATGGAGTGGAAATAAGTCACCCAATGCAGGGCAAATATGATTCCAATTCCAAAAACAGAGAGGAAGTCCTTAAAACTCCGGTAAGAAACAGACTTTCCACGAAGTAGGAAGAAAACCCCAAGCAAAATAACGGAGAATAGCGCCCGACCAGAGATGATCGTAACCGCAGGGAAAGGAAGGAGTTTGGCAAACAAAGTGACGTTCCCCATAATGAGGATCGTCAAATTAAGTTCCAATACAGATCGTAAAAAAGAAGGAGAAGAAGACTTCACTTCTTACTTAGGATTCAACCCCCAAAAATTTGGCGATGGATTTTCTGTCTTTTTCCAAACTATGTTTGTGAATTTCTTCGATTGCTTTTTCCACGATGGGAGAAACAAAAAGAAGGCTCGAAACCACATCCACGTCGTAAGAACGTTTGGATTCAGAACCATTCGCTTCGTATTTACTTTTGCCCTTGATCACAAATACATTGTCTTTTCCTGGAGGAGAAATTTTGAATTCGTGAGTGTTGGTGGTGATGTCAAAAGTAGATTCTTCCAAAAGAGAAAGATCAGTGAGCGCTGCCGACAAAACGGCAGGCATAGAACCTTCCAAACTTACCTTTCTTTTTTGACGAATGGTATTCCCTTCCTTCGTTTCTTCCAAAAGAGTTACATTTTTTAAATCAGGGAACTGATCCAAATGTTTGTATCTTTCTTCCCTTGCATGGAGGAGTTTATCGAGAGGAACGGGAAATGTATGGGTTACTTGGTATTTCACTATTTTTTCTTACCTTTTTTCTTAGCAGGTTTTGTTTTAGCCTTTGGTTTTGGTGCCGCTTTTTTTACGGGTTTTTTGATCGCCTTCTTAACTGTTTTCTTCGCTAAACTTTTGTTTGCTGGTTTGGCTGTTTTTTTAGCAGAAGGTTTCGCCGAGGATGCTTTTGGTTTTGGAGCCGGTTTGGAAACTTTTGCCTTTCCAGAAGACCTTGGAGAAGAGTTCACTTGTTCCATGAGCTCTTCATCTTCCCAATAAAAAACTTGGTCCGCAGGAGTAGACTGTTCCATTGCTAAGGCTTGTGCTTCTAAAAGGGAATTATTAGATTCGTTGAAGTTGGCTAACTTTTGGAATAATAAATTGATTTTTGGATCTTGGAACTTGTTACGGATGGTCGCATAAAAATTACGAGCATCTTCCCCTTCTCTGATCGCAAGTTCCAAGGCTTTCCTTTCGTCTGCTTTCACTTCTTCGTTTTTGTTTCGATCGAGCCTATCCATAACCTTTTGGATGGTTGAGGAATGAAACTTTTCAATTTCGGAAAGTTGTTTTAGGTTGGGGAGTTCTTTTCCTTCCGCACCTTTGTATATTTCTTTGATGAATTTAATATGCTCATCACCATCTAACGCAAGTTGGCTGAACAATTCTCTGATTTGGCCTTCAGGTAGACTTTCTGAGAGTTTAAGATAAAAGTTAAAACATTGAACCTCATGTTCAATGGCAGCCGCAACTGCTTCGATAAAGGATGTTTTTTTTAGTGATTTCATAATCCCATTCCCTGGTTATTCAAAACCATAAATACGATACTCGCGACTTTTAAGTGAATCAAGTATTTTTCACAGAACGAACATCCAACTCTTCCAACTTTGTGGCAGAGTAAATGAGCACTTGTGCAATATAATAGGTTGTCATAATTCCCATAGAAGCTGTGAATCGGTCCATTTCTGGTTTTAGAAACATCGAATATGCTATGATCGAATCAGAAACGATAAATACCAGTGCTCCGAATAAACCAAGATAAAATGGTTTGGACACCGAATTTCTAGCAGCGGCCCGCCAACCCATGAGACAAATAGCAGAGATATAAACTCCCACAGGGATGAGAAGACTTCCAAGTTTTGGAACTAACACTAAGAAGAAAGAACTACCAAAAAGCAAAAAAGGAATCGCTAAGATGGGTTTAATTTTAGAATCCAATGTGAAAGCGTAGGAATAAATCAATTGGGCAACAAGAAAGGATCCCAACCCAAAAACAAAAAATCCTTCTTTGGGGAGAGCAAGAAAACTATCTCCAAAAAGAGAAAACACAAGACCCACAGCCACTAATTTTCCACGTTTCTCCAAACTGGGAAAGTAACGAAAGAGTGCTACTATCAGGATTAGGATCGGGATGATTTTGGAAGGGAGATAAAAAACATCCTGTTTTGTGATCGTAGCGATCGCAAAAAGATGCACAATAGAATAGAGAACAAACAAAACAATTTCTTTAGCCATATTTCTTACTTTACAGGGATATCATTCTCGAGATTTCATCAGAAGACAGCCCGAGTGATCAGCCTATGAAACAAACACGACCCTTGTCCATCCTTTTCTTAATCTGTCTCTTATGGAGCCAAAGTTTGTCCGCAAGAGAAGTGCCCTCTGGTGGCGAAATGTTAATTGATTTGATTGTGGCACGTCCCATGGGCCTTGCCGGAACCGTACTTGGAACTGCTGCTTTTATTGTAGCTGCCCCTTTCACCTTGTTGTCGGGAACCTTCATTCAATCAGGCAAACGTCTTGTTGTTTACCCGGCCAAGTTTACCTTCACACGAGGGTTAGGCGACTTCCCAGGATATATGGAAGAATACCAAATCGTAGAGGAATAAATTGAACGAATTTTTATTTTCAGACTTCCCTGAAGTTTCGTCAGAGGATTGGAAAAACCAAATCCTCAAAGATTTAAAAGGTAACCCTTGGGACAAGGTCACTTGGGAAACCGAAGAGGGTTTCAAAATCGAACCCTTCTACCGCAAAGAAGATATCTCAGACCTCCCCAGAGTTTACAAACGAACCAATGGTTGGAGCGTCACAGAAACAGTCACTGCAGAATCTGAACTTACCAACCTCTCCCAAAAAGGGGCCGATGCTGCCATTCTGATTTCTGGAAAAGAAACTGCTGGAAACGGATTTAAAATCAATTCATCGGCAGACCTAGAAAAGTTGGCTGGCCTTACGGGAAACTTACCCTTAATTGTTTCTTTAAGAGAAAAAACCCCTGACTTTTCTGAGGCACTAAAAAAGCTCGTTTCTTCGCATAACATCGTACTCGGTGACTTTGATCCTTATGGATCAGCGTTAAAAGATGGAGAGTTAGGATCAGAAGATTCTACAATCGGCAAAACCTTAACTTCCCTTTCCGGGACCAAAGGATTTGCGGGTGTGGGAATTCACAGTTATTACTTGCGAGATGCGGGTGCCTCCATTGGCCAAGAACTCGCCTATTCCCTATCTTGGGGAGTGGATTATTTGAACCGTCATATTGATGCGGGTGTGGCAATCGAAGACGCAGCCTCCAATCTCTGGTTTTGGACGGGGATTGGTTCTGATTATTTCACTGAAATTGCAAAACTACGAGCTTTACGAATCCTTTGGACAGAAATCTTAAATGCTTACAAACCAGGTCTTGGAGAATCTTTACCTGCCCTCATTGTAGCACAGACTTCCAACTTCCAATTCACAGCTTATGACCCTTATGTCAATATGTTACGCGGAACCACTGCCGCCATGTCTGCAGTTATGGGTGGTGCTGATTTTGTGGCAGTATTACCATTTGATTCTGAATACTCCGCACAACAAGAGTTAGGCAAACGAATTGCTAGAAACTCCCAACTCCTCCTTCGTTATGAATCTTTCCTAGACAAAGTGGAAGACCCAGCCGCTGGATCTTATTACCTAGAAGTTCTCACAAAAAAATTAGCAGAAACCGCTTGGACCAAATTCCAAACGATTGAGAAAGAAGGTGGGTTTCTCCAGGCTTTACAAAAGGGAAACCTTCAAAAAGAAATCAGTGTTAGGGCGGACAAAAAAAGGAATGCTCTCGCTACTAAAAAAGAAATTCTTTTGGGAACCAACCAATACCCTCTTCCCTCCGAAAGGCATCCTGAATTAAAAACTTCTTTGGAAGAAACTTCAAACGAAATCAGTACAAAGAAAAACACAACCTATTCTCCTCTCCTTCCTGTTCGCCTCTCCTATGAATTTGACAAATGGAGAAACCTGACGGATCTTCATATTGCTGCGGGTAAAAAACTTCCAAAGATATTTTTACTCACCATTGGTGACTTAACCATGCGAAAAGCTCGTGCTGGGTTTAGTTCCAATTTCCTCGGTTGCCTTGGTTATGAAATCATCGATAACTTAGGATTTTCTTCTGTAAAGGAAGGGGTAACCAAAGCAAAAGAACAGGCAAGTGAAATCGTAGTTTTATGTTCGTCTGACGAAGAATATGCGACCTACCTACCTGAGTTTGCCTCCGAGATGAAATCCCAATTACCAAATTCCTGGAAACTCCTTGCGGGATACCCAAAGGATTTAATTGCAGAGGCCGAGTCACTCGGAATCGACGACTTCATCCATATGAAACGAAACATCGTGGAATTTATGGAAAAAGCCCAAACCAAATGGATCGGGAAATAAAATGAACAAACCTAATTTTGCAAGTACTCCACTTTCTTTCGGTTCTAACAAACCAGATGCCAAGTCCATTTCCCTTTGGCAAACGGCAGAAGGAATCTCCATTCAATCTCGTTATGCGAAAGATGATTTAGAAGGAATGGAACACTTAAACTATGCCGCGGGAATCCCTCCTTACCTACGTGGCCCTTATTCCACAATGTATGTGAATAAACCCTGGACCATTCGCCAATATGCCGGGTTCTCCACTGCCGAAGAGTCCAATGCCTTTTATCGTAGAAACTTAGCTGCCGGTCAAAAAGGACTTTCTGTGGCCTTTGACCTTGCCACTCACCGTGGATACGACTCGGATCATGACCGTGTGGTAGGAGATGTGGGAAAAGCGGGTGTAGCGATCGATTCCGTGTTGGACATGAAGATCCTCTTCGATCAGATCCCTCTCGACCAAATGTCGGTTTCCATGACCATGAATGGGGCCGTGATCCCAGTCCTTGCCTTCTACATTGTTGCTGCAGAAGAACAAGGAGTCTCCAAAGACAAACTTTCAGGTACCATCCAAAATGATATTTTGAAAGAGTTTATGGTGCGTAATACTTATATTTACCCACCGAAACATTCCATGAAAATCATTGCCGATATCTTTGGTTATACTTCCAAGTACATGCCTAAGTTTAATTCCATTTCCATTTCCGGATACCATATGCAAGAAGCTGGGGCCACTGCGGATTTGGAGCTTGCTTATACACTTGCGGATGGTTGGGAATACATCAAAACAGGAATTGCTTCTGGACTTTCCGTAGATGAATTTGCGCCCAGACTTTCTTTCTTTTGGGCGATTGGAATGAACCATTTTATGGAGATTGCCAAGATGCGTGCGGGCCGTCTCCTCTGGGCAAAAATTGTCCAACAGTTCCAACCGAAATCAACGAAGTCTTTAGCCCTTCGAACCCACTGCCAAACTAGTGGTTGGTCCCTCACCGAACAAGACCCTTTCAATAACGTAGGAAGGACCTGTATCGAAGCGATGGCTGCAGCTCTTGGCCACACTCAGTCTTTACATACAAACGCCCTCGACGAAGCCATTGCTCTCCCCACAGATTTTTCTGCAAGGATTGCCCGTAACACACAAATTTATCTCCAAGAAGAAACCAATATCCACAGAGTCATCGACCCTTGGGGTGGTTCCTTCTATGTAGAAAAACTCACAAATGATTTAGTTCACAAAGCCTGGGCTCTCATCACCGAAGTACAGAAGTTAGGTGGTATGGCAGAAGCCATCGAAACGGGAATTCCTAAGATGCGAATTGAAGAAGCATCTGCGAGAAAACAAGCCCGTATCGATTCTGGAAAGGATGTGATTGTGGGTGTGAACCGGTTCCGATTGGATAAGGAAGCCCCTCTTGATATTTTAGATATCGATAACACTGCGGTTCGAATTGCCCAAATCAAACGTTTGGAACAAATGAAAAAAGACCGCGATAACACGGCCGTAGAAGCTGCGTTAAATGCCATTACCAAATGTGCGGAAACCGGTGAAGGAAATCTTCTCGAACTTGCCGTTGATGCAGCAAGAAAGAGAGCCTCTCTCGGTGAAATTTCTTATGCCATGGAAAAAGTATTTGGGAGGTACAAAGCTGTGATTCGTTCCATCTCTGGAGTGTATTCTTCTGAAATTTCCGAAGACAAAGGGTATCTGGAAGCAAGGTCACTTGCGGATGAGTTTGCAAAATTAGAAGGACGCCGTCCACGGATCATGGTGGCCAAAATGGGTCAAGATGGACATGACCGTGGTGCCAAGGTGATCTCCACTAGTTTTGCTGATATGGGCTTTGACGTTGATATCGGGCCACTCTTCCAAACTCCAGCAGAAGTTGCCAAACAAGTGGTAGAAAATGACTGTCATATTTTAGGGGTGTCTTCTCTTGCTGCTGGCCACAAAACTTTGGTTCCCCAAGTGATTGAGGAACTAAAAAAACTAGGCGCAGAAGATGTGTTAGTTGTTGTGGGGGGAGTGATTCCTGCACAGGACTATGACTTTCTCTATAAATCAGGTGCCACTGCTATCTTTGGACCAGGAACCGTGATCTCAGAAGCTGCCAAACAAATTCTGAATATCCTTCTTGGCGAAAGAAGAGCCGCTTAAGTTCTAGATAGGACATTCGCAAAACACCGGTTTGCCTATAATGGGAATCGGTGTTTTTAATTTTTTACGAAACAATATTTATGGGAACACCGAACAAGGACAATGGGAAAGAAACTACGGACCAGGAAGGTGCAAACCAAAAATCAGCACTTTCTGTAAACCCCGGTGTCGCCGATGCCCCTGCCATTTCACCCTACATTCGTGACCAAAGAAAAACCTTAAGTCGCAAAGAAATTTCGATAGAGGAACTAGCCGCAGGAATTCTATCGGGAAACCGCACTCACCTATCCAAGGCCATCACTCTTGTCGAAAGCAATTTAGAAGCACATAATGACAAAGCCCAAGCCATTTTGGAACTCGTGATGCCAAAAGTAGGAAACTCCATCCGGATTGGAATCACAGGAGTTCCTGGTGTAGGGAAATCCACATTTATCGAAAGTTTTGGAAGTTACCTTCTCGAACAAAATCACAAACTAGCAGTCCTTGCGATTGACCCCAGTAGTCAGCGAACCAAAGGATCAATTCTTGGTGATAAAACCAGAATGGAAATTCTTTCCAAATCAGAAAATGCTTTCATCCGTCCCTCACCCAGTAGTGGTTCTCTGGGAGGTGTTGCCAGAAAAACACGTGAGTCTATGTATCTTTGTGAGGCAGCGGGGTTTGATACCATCATCATTGAGACTGTAGGTGTGGGCCAATCGGAAACCCAAGTGCATTCTATGGTGGATTTCTTTTTACTCCTCATGCTTGCGGGTGCCGGGGACGAACTCCAGGGGATCAAACGAGGCATTATGGAGATGGCCGACCTCATCGCTATCAACAAAGCGGATGGTGCCAATGAACCTTTTGCCATGCGAGCCAGAGTCGAATACGAATCGGCCCTCCATCTTTTCCCTGCCCCTGAATCCAAATGGACACCCAGAGCCACTACTTGTAGTGGGATTGGTGGGAAAGGAATCGATGAAATCTGGAAATTGGTTTTAGATTATATCTCCACCACAAAAACAAACGGATATTATGCGAAAAATAGAGAAAACCAAACTCGTATGTGGTTTGAAGAAACTTTGAGAGAGGTAGTTCTCGAACAGTTTTTTGCGAAACCAGGGAAAAAAGAATCAATCCTAGAATCAGAGAAGAAACTGATGGCAGGGAAATCCACTCTCTTAAAAGAAATCAAACATTTGATGGAGAATTAAAAAAAACCACCGCGGTGGTTCCACGATGGCGTTTGCAAAAGCAAATTAGATTGTCTAATGGAAATCGAACGCTATTTCGCCAATCTGAGAAAGGGGGGTTGATTGGCAATCTGCCCTTATACTACCGCATAGTGAATGCTCTGTCTATGTACCAAATGGTATAAAAACAAAGGGAATCCCCAAGAAATATCTAACTTAGATGGAAAAAGAAAAACCAAGGAAAAGGTAGATTACCAGAGTTTCCAAATGAATTTTGGTCCCTCTCTTATACCACCGAATTGATCAGAAATACCAGAACGAAGTACACACCAAACCAGAGAACAAGCCGAAGTTTGATCCAAAGAGTGGAAATCCATCGGGTGTAATGATGGCGCGGTTGTATGTATTCTTGTGAGTCGATCGCTAAATGGTAACGGAATTTTCAGAGTTTGTCCATTTACCAGATGGTATAAATTAGAATTCTCAGTTCTTTCAAAAGATTCCGAATTGGCGCGCTTTTTTTAACATTTGTACCCTTGTATTTACCTGAAGTTTTTTATAGATGGTTTTGATTTGTTGGCGAACCGTTCCCACCGTTGTCCCAAAGAGAGATGCAATTTGGTGAGGGCTATCCCCTTCGACTATGAGTTCTAAAATTTGTCTCTCTCTCGGAGTGAGAACCTCTACCCCCACTCCGAGACCGGTGACAGTTTGGGGTTTACGAAAGGATAACAAAACTTTTGCGGCAATGGAAGGAGAGATCACACTTCCCCCATCAAGTAAGGTTTGGATGGTATCGTGAAGGGAATCTAGTTCCGATTTCCAAATATAACCAGAGGCCCCATTCCGAAGGGCAGAAAATATCGCATCGTCGGTTTGTAAGGAAGAAATCACGAGGCTCTTTCTGGATTCGATGGTATGATAAGTTTTGAGTACATCGATCCCACTCATTCCAGGAAGTCCAATATCTAAAATGAGAAGATCCCATTCCTTTATCTCTTCCTCCGCCCAAAACTCTTCTGCCGAATTCCAAGTTTTTAAGTGAAGAGAAGGATTCTCCTCTAATACTCCGCAAAGCGAATGTAAAAAATCCAAATTGTCTTCAATGATACCGATAGAAATGGATTTCATAATTCAAACACACTGATCGGAAGTTTCATATTGATTTGGTATGGAGGATTAGTAATATTCATTTCTCCATTTAGGAATTTGATTCTTTGGTATAACCCTCGTTCGCCGATTCCCGATTCGGATTCCTCTGTCCCCTTTAAACTTAGATTGTTCTCCTTATCTTCTAAACTTTTTGATTCTGAGAGAAAACGAAATTTTAAATGTTCTGGAGTTCGGTCTACTTGCCAGGAGGATGTTCCATCTCCATGACGTAAATCATTGGTAGTGATCTCTTTAAAAATTTGAAGGATGTGGTGAGCCATTTCTGGTTCTTTGATTTTGATGATCGGATCTTCTCCCAAAGTTTCCCATTCTAACTTAATATTACGACCAGCGAGTTTGTATCTTTTTTTAATGGATAACTTCAATCCATCTAAGAGAGATTCTTGGAATAATTCCCTCTCATCTTCTTCTTGGACCTGTGTGCGTAAGGATTGGAGTGCCGAAGTGGAAAGTCGTTTTAGTTTTTGTAATTGAAGGTCTGTAATCTCTTTTGGAGATTTTTCCATCTTTTGCGAAAGCAAAACTAAATCTGTGAGCTGAGAACCCAAACTATCATGAATGTCCTGAAAAAAAGTCCTACGTTTCTCTTCGAGTAACATACCGCGATAAGCAGCGATGTACCGAGTTCGAAACCACCAATGGTTTAAAAAGAAGGCCACAAGAAAGAGAGGGAAAATGGTCGACATCTCTCTCCAAGTTTCCAGTGGGATCACTGTTTGGTTGGCAAAATACACACGGATGATATAAATCATCAAAACAATGGACCACTCTAAAATGTACTGCCAAACAAGTCCGGGGTAAAAGAACGAAGATGTGGCAAGGATGGCTGTAATTGTTAACCAATTTCTAGGATCAAAATAGGGAATGGTAGGATCATGAAATCCAGTTTCGATTTCCACAAGAACCAAAAGAAATAATGTCAAACGAACAATGATAGGAGCAAAACCAAAAAACCTTCTATAAAAAAAGGAAGTAAACACAAGGATGATACTTAAACCAAGTTGGATCGCCGATAAAATACAATTGGTTTGGTCTATGGCATTCCATTCCAAATACACACTTTGGATATATGCCAGGCAAAAAGCGAAACCAAGAAAATAGAGTTTACTGAGAATTTCCGAATATACAGCAAGAAGTGAAATTGGATCAAGAGGGATCCCCCGGAAAAGAACAGATATTCTTTGTAACATACGAGTTTTACCTGGGTATCAAACTTTTAGGAAATACAAACTTTTTTTAAGTTTAAACTTCTAGTCGACCAATGTGTTCCAACAAAAGTTTCTCATCATCGATAAACATCTGATTGAATTCAAGACCGATTTCATAAAAGGCCCCTTCTCCAAATTCTTCCAAACGAACAACCTTGGCTTTGGGGTACAAAACGTACTTAACATCAGGGAATCGTAACTCTAACTCTAACCTTGTCCCAAGAGGCATAGGTTCTTTGGTTCGGAAAAGTAAACCACCTTCAGAAATATCCTGGGATTCCCCTTCCCCTTTGTCATTGGGTAAAAATTGAGCCGAGCCGGCACCCGACTGGATCACTCGGTAAGTGAGATGGACTTTTTCAGAGATTCTTTTGTAGATTCGGCGTTCGCTAGACATGTTAGCAAGAGAACGCCGAATTCAAAGTTTGGGCAAGTTTAAATTTTTGCCCGATGGTTTCAAAAGTTTTCTAATTAATCTTCTAAATCCTCTGGTCGGATATCGTAATCCGGACGGAAAGCTCCTTCGATTTTTTCACGAAGGCGATCAACGTATCCAAACACCGCAGGCACCACAATGAGGGTGATGAGGGTGGAAAGGACAAGACCCCCAATGATCGCAATACCCATAGCTGTTCTCGATTTAGATGCTTCTCCAATTCCAAGTGCAATCGGCAATGTTCCTGCAATCATTGCAAGGGAAGTCATAAGGATGGGGCGAAGTCGTTTCGATCCAGCGTCAAAGATCGCTTCATCTCTTGTCATACCATGTTCTTTCATCGCAAGCATTGCGTGATCCACAAGTAGGATGGAGTTCTTGGCCACAAGTCCCATGAGAAGAATGAGTCCAATCATACTAAATAAATTTAACATTTCACCTGTGAGGGCAAGAGCGAAAAAAGCTCCAGAAATCGCAGGGGGAATGGCAAAAAGAATTGTAATTGGTGTGATAAAAGACTCATACAAAGAAGATAACACGAGATAGATGAAGATAAGAGCCATTCCAAAAGCAAGAACTATGTTTTGTAATAGTTCTTTGAAATCTTCCGATTGGCCCACAAAAGCATAAGTGATTCCCGGAGGTGGTGGGAGTTTTTCTTTTAATATTTTTGTGGCGGCTTCGGAAGCGGAGGCAATGGCTCCACCAGGAGCTAAGTTCGCATTGATAGGAACCACACGAGATCTGTCTTCACGAATGATCCTAGCAGGGGAACTACTTTCCTTTCCATCTGCAATGGCACTGAGTGGGATGAGTCTGTTTTGGATGTTGGGAACTCTTGTCTCATAGAAGGATCTACGTAAATTTCTTTGGTCCTCTTTTAACCTAAGTCTTACATCATACTCAATCCCGTTTTCCAAATACTTTGCGACTTCCCCACCTTCAATGTGGTAACGAAGTTCGGCCCCCATCACCCCAGCCACAACACCGACTGTTTGCATTTTAGCACGGTTGGGAACTACTTGGAATTCTGGTTTACCAGTTCTATATGTGGTATCGATATCCGTTAAGTCAGAAACATTTTTTAGTTCTTCCATCACTTTAAAGGAATAAGCTTCTAAATCGTGTAGATTCTCTCCCTTTAAGTTTAAGTTAAACGGATACTGAACTCCACCACCAATCGCAGAATAATCGTTCACTTTCGGTCTTGCTTGAGGGTATTGTTTTAAAAATTCACGGATTTGGTCTTTTACATCGCCAGTGGTTCTTTTTCGATATTCAGATGGCAATAATGCCACACCAATCGTGGCAATATTGGATTCACCATCGCTATTTCCCACAACTGTTGCGATCAAATCAAGTTCCGGAACCGTTTTGATGATTTCGGTTTGGATTTGTTTAACCATTTCCGCTGTGCCTTGTAAAGAAGTTCCGGGAGCCATCTCCACGTTCACCATAAACTCACCTTGATCGTTTGCAGGTAAGAAGGTCTTTTTTACAAAAGCCAAAGAGAAAATACTCGTAACCAAAGTAAGGAAGGTAAGAAGGATGACTGCCCATGGTTTCTTTAAGGCAAACTTCATAATGATTCCGTACATTTTGTCCAAGAAATCTTGGAACTTGTCAAAGTTACGTAATACAAAATTTTTCTTTTTATGAATGTCTGTTTTTCCAGCAAAATAAGCTGATAACATCGGTGCTACGGTCAAACCATCAAAAAGGGAGATGATCATCGCAAAAACAACCGTCAAACCGAACTGTTTAAAGAACTGACCAACAATCCCAGAAAGAAATCCAATCGGAAGAAATACGGCAATTACAGTTAAGGAAGTTCCAATCACAGCAAGTGTTACTTCTTCTGTTCCTTTCCTTGCTGCAACAATGACGGATTCCCCTTCTTCGAGTTTACGGAAAATATTTTCCCGCACGACAATGGCATCATCTACAAGAAGTCCCACAGCAAGGGATAATGCGAGCAGAGTCATTACGTTCATGGTAAAACCCATGGCATACATAATGATAAAGGCACCAAGCATTGAGTTGGGAAGTGCCATACCAGTGATCAAGGTAGAACGAACGTTCCCAAGGAAAAGATAAACTACGATGACCGCAAGTAGAATACCAAGTACGATCGCAATGGTAACATCCTCAATATTAGCACGAATCCATTTAGATCCATCTCGAATCAGAATGACCTTCGGAGCACCTTTCAAGTCTTTGATTTGATCGTTGATACTATCAATTTTTCCTAAAATCCCATCGGCAACTTCAACCGTGTTTGCACCAGACTGTTTGTATACGTCTAGGAAAAGTGCGGTTTTTTGAACTCTCTCTTTTTTAGGAGGATCGTATTTGAATAATAATTTTCCAATGATGGAAGGCTCTTCATGTTCCTCGGCACTAATGGCAGCATAGAGCATACCGAGTGTTTGGCGGTCTTCAAGAGTGTCTTTAACTTGTCCAAGATCCTTAACTAGAACCCCTCTTCCAAATTCTCCACCAAAAGATACAACCGTGTTTTCGATTTGAGATAAGGATTCATACTTTCCTACCGTACGAAAGGAAGTTTCTTTATCCCCCCCTTCTACTTTTCCTGCAGGGATATTCACCCCAGAGTTTTTGATTTGGTTTCCAATGGAAATGGCAGGAATCTGGAAGGCATTGATTTTATTGCGATCCAGTTCGATATGAATTTCTCTACGAGACCCACCGATGATTTTAACAGCGCCGACGTTATTGACCTGCTCGAGTTTGGTTTTGATTCTTTCTTTCGCTAGATCATAAAGTTCCCCTTCCGGTAGATCCGCAAAAAGTGAGATTCTCATGATGGGTTGGTCGGCCGGATCAAACCTCTGCACCAAAGGTTCTTTCGAGGAATCAGGGAAGTTTGGTCTTGCACGGGCCGTTTTATCCCGAACTTGTTGTTCCGCGTATTTGATATCTGTCGTGAGGTTGAACTCAGCAAATACAAGCGAGATCCCTTCTTGGTTCCGAGAGGTGATTCGTTTGAGTCCTGAAATAGAACTTAATTCCTCTTCTAAGGGTTTGGAGATGGAAGTTTCAATCTCTTCCGGACCAGCCCCAGGATATACTGTCGAAACCACGACAAATGGAATGTTGATGTCAGGGAAAAGGTCAACACCGATACGTTTTAAAGAAATATAACCCGTAATCACCATAATGATGACTAACGAAGATATAAAAATGGGACGTTTGATGGAAAAGGAAGCTATACTCATAAAACTCTTTCTCTATTTGAGCAATTTATATTCTTGGAGGCACGCAGTACCAGAACTCTCTCTGTAAGTAGACAGCAGTGTTGACTTACTATTCAAGATTTTTGTTCGATTTTCAAATTTTTCTTCTACAAAACTATCTGGGCACACATCACTCAATAAAAGAACGGAATCAAAATCCGTCCATTCTTTCCACCTATATTTATTATCATTCCGTACCATCCCCTGTTTGTAAGTCTTCAGTTTCATGGCAAGGTCAAAATCAGAGGCAAGCACACGTCCTTTGGAGCCGTATTTCTCCTCAAAATGGAAGGCATTGATGAGAATGTATTTCTTCTCAGGTGATATCTGTTCGGCGATCTCCCTTGCTGGTTGGAAATCGCCAGCGTTCATCCCGCGGTAACAAAACATTTTTTTCTCAAAAAATTCACCTGTCAAAATCCCTTGAGAGTATACAGAATTCGAAAATACAAAGAGAGAGGTTAGAAGGAAAACAGAAACAGAAGCAAACCTTTCTATTTTAGTCTCAGCTAACTGGTACAAACGGAGAATCCAAAGATACCCAACAAGCCCAATCGCAGGGATAAATTGTAATACATGTCTTGGTTGTTTGTTTCCCGTAGTCAGTTCCAAAATAAGAAGTTCTAAAAATAAAATGAGAGAGCCTGCAAGGAGAGGGTCTTTTAGTTTTGTTTGGAATTTTGTTCCCGGACGGAAAATAAAATAAAGAAGAGAGAGAGTGGAAAAAATAATTAACGTACGAAATCCCCAAATAAAATCAAAAACTCCCGGGATAGACGAATCAAGTCCTGGCTCTGTCCAAAGAGTTAAGAAAAAACTTCGTGTATAAGCATTGACAATCATCTGGGCATCAATCAAGGCATTGACCCGATCTGGATTCATAAACAACCAAAGAAATGCTGGGAAAATTGCATATACCCAAAGCACAACTGCGGTTTTAGGGAATACTTTTTTAATCTCATCTCGTTTACGGAAAAAATAAACAGAAAGATCCACAAACAAAAGGAAGGTGATCCCAAACATAAACTGTTTGAATCCCTTTTGGTTTAAGTTGATTTTTGTGACAACTCGCAAAATCGGTAAAGAAAACACCATTAAAACAACAAAAACAAGATAAATTAACCGCAATCCTCTCGCGTAGTTTTTTAATAAATAAAATAAAGCATCCTTGTAAATGCCCGGCGACCTTACCAACTCGTAGGCAAAACATGCCATAAAAAATAAAATCCCGTATGGATATTTAGTAAAATAAAATCCAAACAAAGAAAACAAAACAAGCCATTTGGTTCCAGAATCAATTTCAGTTTCCCGGTTATCCACATCGTACAACCGATAAACGGCATAAATAGAAAACAAAAGAAAAAACATAGACTGTGTTTCCAACATGGAAGAAAGAGAATATGCAGGAACTTCTCCTGTTTGGATGGTAAGAATAAAAACCAGTCCCGAAAGAATCCCTGACCACAATAGTGATTTTGTTATGCGAAAAGAAATATAAACCAATGCAGGATAAACTAAAATTAAAAAAAGAAGCCCTAAAAAAGAATCTCTATAAGTTTCATAAGCATCCAATGGCAAATAAAGAGTAACAAATGTTAGGATTGAGCGAAGTGGTGGCCAAGTGGGACTTTCCACGAACGGCATAACGGCACGAAACCAACTCCCCGTACGGAAATCAACATATTGATCAAGGACCTGATTCAGTCGGATATTTTCATCCCATGATAAAAAATCTTTGTTCGGACAGATACTGAGAAATGTCTCCCAAGACCTTGTAGCATAGAACACTACCAGAGAAACACCGAAAACGATAAAAATGAACCCCAAAAAACTGGGAAGAATGTTTTTTGCCTTCATACCAACCTTTGGAATCATTCTTTCTTTAGGGTCGACTTAAGAGCAACCGAAGTTCTTTTTCTGCAATTTTTCTCTTTGATTGTTGTCCAAGGTAGAGAATTCTGTCCGTTAGAAGGTTCCTAAAATGCAAGATTTCGTAGACCTTGGGGAAAAGATCATCTTCCTCGTTATGTTATTTGCGAGTATTCTCGCAATTGCTGTATTTATCGAAAGGTTGATTGTTTATAAACGTAATTTTAACAAAGAATCAGAGTCACTACTGGATTCACTCACGGTTCTCATTCGGCACAGAGACCTCAAAGGGACTGAGAAATTATTAGAGACTCACCCGATGGAAAACTCCTATACTCGTTTCATTCATTTTGTTTTAGAAAGGGAGAAGGAAAATCACAAGGGTTTAATGGAACTGATGGAAGGGAAAATTCTCAAAGAACGTTTGAGTTTAGAAGAAAGACTCCCTATCTTAAACACTCTCGGAAACAATACACCGTTTATCGGACTTTTAGGTACGGTTCTTGGTGTCATCAAGGCCTTTTATGGACTGGGAACTCTGGGGAACTCTGGGGCAGAAGTGGTCATGCGTAGTATCTCAACGGCTCTACTGGCAACGGCTGCCGGACTTGCCGTGGCAATCCCTGTGGTGATGGCAAATAATTACTTCACTCGTAAAATGAAACTCATCCTTGGACATCTAGAAATTCTATCAAAAGAAATCCATGCGAGTTTTGTGACGAGTGGAAAACACAACCAGTCTTCTAGTTCTACGCCGAATATCCACCACTAGAAAGTAAGCAAATAGAATGAAGTCATTTACCTTATCCTTGCAATACAAACTGAGACGATTTGGACTCTTTCGAGCCAGTCTATTTGCCTCAGTAGGTTTGCATGTATTTTGTTATCTGATTTATTTTATTCTCACACTTCCGAGTAACGCAGCCTTCCAAGAAACTTCAATGGAAGATGTGGATGTTTCGTTTGAAGAGATCCCACCTGAACTCATCGGTGGGACTTCGAGTCCGGCTCCCGTTGAAAAACAAGAATGGGTGGAAGGATCAAATAAAGATGCGGAAGAAAAACCAGACAATTCTGATTTGAATCCCAACCAACTTTCCGGAAACGGAACCGACAAAGATGGATATTTGTTTTCTTTTAATGGAGATAGACCTCCCACTCCCATCATCGATTTTGATTTGAAAGCATACTTTCCAGAAGCTGCTAAAGCAGCCAATATCAGCCAGAAAACAGTCATTGTAATGGTGCAAGTGGATGAACATGGTGTCCTTCAAGGTGTAAAAATTGTCTCTGGAAGAGCGGGTTATGGATTTGATGAAGCAGCCATTCGCATCATCCAAAGAGCTCGGTTTTCTCCTGGGTATGATAAAGGAAAACCTACCAGAATGGCACATAGGCTCCCGATCAGTTTTGATTTAGAAGAGGATTAAAATGTTAAGGAAAACCAAACATCGAATTGCACTTGGAACTGTTTTTATCTTTGTTGCTATGTTGATCGCGGGATTCCAATCCAAACCCATCACCGGGAAAACGGAATCCAAATCTTCCTTACGGAAACCTGGCCTCATACCTGATCCTTTCGAACTTTACCAAAGCATTCCCCCTTTTCGATCAGAAATGGTTGGTTCGGATTTGCCAGGGAGTTTCGAATTCACGGGGGAATTTCCAACACCAGCTGACCAAGGCACCTATAAAGATAACGTTGGTTACACTGTAGGTTATGGACTGATTTCTTATTTAGAGGCGAAAAAAAAAGGGATTCGAAATCTCTCGTTGGTTGGACCTTCCTCAGCTAACGGACAAAAACTTTTTTATTCTCCAAATTTTATTTATAATCAATTAAACAGTGGTAAAGACCAGGCAGTTTCACTTTTAGATGCCCTGGTGCTTGCAGAAAGTAGAGGATCTGTTCCTTTACAACAGATGAATGAATCTTCATCAAATTTCAGAACTAGACCCAAAGCGGATATTGTTGAAGCGGGAAGAAAAGCGAGACTTCGAAGGATTTATAGAATTGAACCACACGACCTCATTTCCATTAAACTAGCATTAGCTGAAAAAAGGCCCGTTCTCATCGGATATTTAGTTTATGAAAATTTCAGAGACCCTAAACCGGATGTTGTTTTTGAAACGGGATCTGGTGAAATCTTAGGTGCCCAGTCTCTTGTGATTTTAGGTTTTAATGACAAAAAGAAAGCCTTCAAGGTTTGGAATTCCTGGGGCTCTTCTTGGGGAGACCAAGGGTATTTATGGATTTCCTATGAAACCTTTCCTATGTATACAAAATCCGTATACGTAGCCGACTCGGAAATAGAAAACGAACTTCTAACTCAGAATAAATTAAATGATGCTTTAGAATCTTTGGAGTATGGGGAACATAACCTCTTCCCACCAAAAGAAGTTTTTGCTTCTAGAGGTGATTTTTCTGACCGCATTCGGATCAGTTGGTCTAGAGAAAAACGAGCCATAGGTTATGAAGTATATAGAAAACGTAAAATAGAGAACAAATACCAATTGGTAGGCCTTTCCAAACAGGCATTTTTTGAAGACTTCGGGATTCAAAAAAATACTGCCTATAATTACCGTGTGGCTAGTCTCGATGAAAATTTTTTATCAAAAGCTTCTCTTGACTCAAACGATGGTTATGCGGTTGACCCAACAAAACCTGCTGGAATCCTACCGGTAACAAATCTTCATGCATCGGTAGCTCCCACGAACGACAGAATTCTACTCGAATGGGACCCACAACCAATATCCACGACTTATGCTGTGTATAAATGGAATCCAACTGCTAGGATTTATCGTTTTTTAGGCAAAACTGAAAAAACTTCTTATATCGATTTAAAAGCGAGTCGTAATGGCGACAGCGAAATCTATCAAGTCATCCCAGAAAGGAACCAACTCATAGGAGAATCTAGTTATTATGTTTCCGCGCATTTAGATCCTTCTGAAGTTTTAAAACCTAGACCTAAAAATTTAACAGCCTCAAAAGGATTGTATGCAGGTGCGACCATTCTCCAGTGGGAAGGTTCCCCCAGTGCGATCGCGTATCATATCTTTCGTAAAACTAATGGCAATTGGAAACAAATTGCAAAAACAACGGATCTACAGTTCAAAGATGATAACTCTTCTGGAAAAGAATCTTTCTATGCTGTGGCATCAGAATTTGAAGGTGAATTATTTAGTCTCCCTTCCGAACCAGACATTGGATTTCCATCTCTTGTAGCAGGTAGGTCATTCGTGATCAAATCTCCTGAACTGACTGTTTCGGAGAACAGAAAAACTAGTGAATTTTTATTTAGTTGGAATCCGATTGCGAAGGTTACTTCTTACAAAATCTATATGCGTAAAAAAAACGATCCTGAGTGGAGTCTTGTCAAAGAAACCTCGGATACAAATTTCAAATTACAGAACTTAACGAAAAACCAATTTTATTTCTTTGCCATCCAATCCATTTCGAAAGGCACCGGCGAAAGTTTATTTTCAAAACCTGTGACATCGGTCATTTCAGATACAGTTGTTGATCTAAAAAAAGTAAAAACATTTGGTGAGTCCGCCATACAAAAGTTTATCGGCCCATGGACTGCCATGTATTGGGATGGGAAAAATAAAGTAAAGCCAGTCCGATTGACCATTGAAGCCGAAGATGTGGAAGGAAATATCATCATGAAGTGGAATGAAAATGAAATCTTCAGAGGGAAAAACATCGTCGATTCCGATCTACTAGAAGAAAAAGGAAAATGGAAAATTAAACTATCACCTAACTATGAGTCCTTGTCAGGTGAGTTCGAAGACAAAGTTTTAGTACCAGAAAAAAGCCAACTTTCTTTTATCAGAGAATAAAAGGAAAAGTAGAAGAAGAAAGTTACTGGTTACGATTTATCTTTTTCGTCAGCTCTAAACTTTTCAAGAAAGGTGTCGGGAAGTTTCCAGGGCCTATTCTTTTCAAAATCAAAAAACAAAGCAGAAAATACCGCTTCGCAGACGAGTGCTCCATCGGAAACACGGAACATATTTTGCACAACCTTACCTTTGATTTTTGACATTTCGCGAAATCCAGTTTCGATGCGCACAATGTCTGGATGGTGAAGGGGTTTGTGGTAAGACAGTTCCGCTTTTAACATGACTGGCCCCACTTTCATTTCACGCATTTCTTGGATGGAGAACCCTTCGTTTTCTAGGGCCTGGATACGAGCTTCGTCAAAATAGGACTGGTAAACGCCATTGTTGACATGGCCATTTGCGTCCATATGGCTCCAAAGAACGGGGATTACGGTGGTGTGGGGCATGGGGTGGTCCTGATGGGGATAGTTTAAGCAGACCGTTCTGTCTGTAAATAAAAAAACAGACAGAACGGTTCGTAAAGATTGACAAACCCCCTCCCCTCCCAATACTCAAATCCCATGAAAGGTTCCCCACGGCACCGCATCCTAGAAATCGCCAAAAAACGATTCTACCAACAAGGATACTACCATACCGGGATCAACCAACTCATCAGAGAATCAGGGACCGCAAAAGCTTCTTTCTATGACCACTTCCCTTCCAAACGAGATTTAGGAATTCGCGTCATCCAAGCCTATGGAGCCGACGTCCTCGTCTGGTTTCGTCAAATCCTAAGAGAATCTCATTCACCGGATGACTTTATTGCAGAGCTTTCCAAAGCCGTTCTGATCCAAATGAATGAAGACGGCTCCTATTACCAAGGTTGTCCGATAGCAATCTTCTCTTGCCAATTCCCTGTCGGCGAACAACCGTTCAGTGATGAATTTAAATCCATTGCATTCCGATGGGAATCCTTATTTGCAATGTATATTGGGAGATGGCAATCAAACGATTTGTTGGAGGAGAAAGTTAGTCCTATGGAAATGGCAAGAGATCTGATTAATCTTTACGAAGGAGCACTCATCAATTGGAGGATATCTTTGAATGAAGTATATATAAAACGAATGTTAGTTCAAATGAAACAAGTTTTTGATCTTAGTATTAAAAGATAGTTCCACTTTCACAGTTTTTACGACAGGTTTTTTCTAATCCCAAACAACTCCCCACAATGGCGGAGAAATCGATTGCACTATACTCAGAACTATTTGTAGAAACCCTATAAAAGGCATCGTTACGCAAAAAACAACTCCCCTCGATCGTAGAACATTTATTGCGTTCATAACAGGCAGAACGAAAAGAAAATGGCGACCCGCATTGGACAAACAAAAGTAGAGAACTAAATATAATTACTAATTTCATAAAGAGATAGTTTCGTTTTCTAATTCTTTTCTACCAAGGGAAGAGATAGTTTTTAATGCACCCGACAAATTTTGAACTTTTACTTTTCCTTTGATAGTGATCGGAACATCAAATAAAACTTCACCAGCCACTACCAATTCTTCACAAAATAAAAGAGACGGATACTCTTGGAAAAGATGATCAAACTGATGGATTTTTTTATAATGTGCTTCGTCGAGACTCACCAATATCTCACCAAGACCCGCCGCCTTTCTTTCTTTTGCCATCGTCAGTGAAAAATCAGCGTTTAAAACATAGGCATCCGAACGGCGTATTAAATAATCTTCTGTTTTTTTAACTGGAGCAAAACGATCACGAGGGATAATGATTCCTTTGAACTTCGGAAAATTTCCCACAGCACTCCCCATAGCCGTTTCCAACTGGATGACTGGTTTGCCGTCCACTTGTTTAGGATTTACAATCAGTGAAAGAGAAAAATTCCCTTGGTTAAATCTTTCTTTTAAAGCACGAAGATTGATCCAAAGATTATTGGTGGAGAAAGTTCTAAACTTTCCAAGACCACTGAATTCATTTTCATGTTCTTTGGGGACTTGTGCTGTTTCTAAAAGTTCGTATTTGATAAATTTACCACCAACGGTTTTCCGGTAGATCGCTCCCCCCTTCTTATCAGCAAGGGTTTTCGGAGTCATCTCCATCGCAAACTGGATGTTTTCCTTTAGTAAATAACTAACGATATGAGGATCAACTGTGGCACCTAAATTGTCTCCATTGGAAAGAAAAGCGATTTCAAATCCTAAAGAAAGAAGTTCATCTAAGATCCCTTCTTGGACCATCGTAAAATAAATATCACCATGACCAGGGGGACACCAGTTTTCTTTTTCATTTTTGTTTTGGATAGGAGCGAAGGTGCTGGCATCTAACCTCGGAACTTTGTTTTGTAAAAAACTAGTTCGAATTTTTTGTTGGAACCCACTTCTCTCTAATTCTTTTTGTGAATCTTCCTGTGTATTGTAAGAATCCATAAACAAAAGAGGCACATCCACCCCATATTTGGAACGAATGAATTCAATTTGTTTTGCCATCACAGCAAGAAAGGACATCGAACCTTTGATGGGGATGAGAGACTTTGCCTTGTCGAGACCCATACTAGTCCCAAGGCCACCATTCAATTTGACCACCACAAGTTTAGATAATAAACTAAGGTCTGTGGGATAAGAAGAATGGATGGATTCTAAAGATATTTCATCGGTCTTAGGATCTAAGTCACCCACCTCTTCCCAATTGACCATTCCGGTTTCGCCGCTTCTCACAGCATCTACCTTCGAGATAAAATCGACGATGAATGCTTCTGAGAGCCCGCCGGCTTTCATTGTATCTCTGATCATTTGGTCTGATTTCTGTTTATCCATATCATTTCCCTTCGTGTGGTTCCCCAAGTTCGATCCGATGTGGTTCTTCCGATACCGCAGGATTCCATAAAAAAAATACGAGGATATTTCGGCCGTCTTCTTTGGGAACGGCTACAGTCTCTTTCCTTTCGTATTTTGGCATAAAAACTTCAAAATTGTACATCCAGTACTTCCCTTTTTTACGAGTCACCTGCCGGATTCCTTGTTTTAAAGGATCCTTTTTGGTGAGTTTTCCATAAGGAAGGGGGTACTTCGTTTCCCAAATTTGGGGCAAAATCTTCGCTGCTGCTTCATAATTTCCCGGTTCACTGGAAAGAACCGCCGGAAACAATCCTAGAAGTATAATAATTAAGAAACTATGACGCATACGATTCTAAAAGGCAATCCTATGTAAGTACGGTAATCGGTCAATTCAGGAATTCTTCTGGCGCTGGAATTGATTTTCATAGACAAGAATCGAGTCAGACAGAATCATTTAATTCATGTTTCGATTCATAGAATACCTGGAACGTTTTTGGGCGTTATTGTCGTTTTATCTTCCCAGCCATTTGTTTGTGGAGAATAATAAGGATAAAAACATATTGATTGTTCCTGGATTTCTGGCCGGACGTTCTTATTATTCGAGACTCAAGTCCAATTTGGATAACTTAGGTTTCAAGGTGGGGATCCTTTCCACATTACGAAATCCCCTGTCTTTGGAAGAAGCAGTCCAACATTTAGCCAACCAAATTCTAACAGCACCTAATGAAGTGACTTTGATTGCACACAATACTGGTGGGTTGCTTGTTTTAATTTTACCTGACGAAGCCAGACGAAAAGTCAAACGCCTCATCACTCTCGGAACACCTTTTCATGGTTCAGACCGGTTCATCAACACTAGACAATCCTATTGGGGTTATGAATCCGACTGGGTAAAAACAAATTATAAAAACGCATTATTTTTTCCTTTATTTCAACCTCTCTCTGCCATTGAGGATTTTTCCTTTCCCCCACAAGAGAGCACTGAATTTGGACAAGGCCGTGACCTCTGGTTTGACATTCCAGGGAATTACAACTTAGTACGTCGAAACGAGAACATTCGTACCCTTCGAGAATTTTTAGGTACTCCAAAAGACAATATTGCCATCAACTCTTCTCCCAAAGCAAATCCTGAGTTTGCAGTACCTAAAAAAATTGAAGTGGATTTTTCAAAATACGAACCATCCGTGTATAAGAAAAACCAAAAACAATTGGCTGTAAAAAAGAAGGTCGCTGCTAAAAAAACAATCCCGGCAAAAAAATCAAAACCTGTCGCAAAGCCGGTAACAAAACCCAAAGCAAAGAAAAAGACAAAAAAACGTTAGTCTGAAAATAAAAAAACTGCCCACCAAACGGTGGACAGTTGCAAATTTAGTTGTATCAATCAACGAAAAAATTGATTAAACTTTTTTTAACTCTTTCACACAAGCGAGACAACTATCTCGACATTCTTTACAAACGGAATGATGGTTTGCATGTTTATCACATTCCTTAGCACAAGCTTCACAAACCTCAATACAAAGATTTGCTAGTTTTTTTGTATAAGTGGACGACTGACTTGCCAACTTCACAAAAGATTCACAAAGACTGATGACCTCTCTTGTGCTTGCCGCGCAAAGCGCTAAGGACTTATCCCCCTTTCCTAGCTCAGTCAAACAATGGCTGAGACAAACCTCAGCAGAAAGTTGGCAATGCATCGCTGCCATCATCGCTTTGGAGTATTTGGATTTGCCAGTTGTAGGCATCGTCATTGTGGAATGGTCATGGTCTTCTGCGGAAAGTGTAGATAAAATTCCGGAAACAGCAACTGCCATCCCTGCTTTTTGTAATAATTCTTTGCGATTCATATCGTATAACCTCTGTTAAAAAATAATTTTATTGAAATGGAAATTCTATCACCTTAGGAAAGGTGTGACCATCTCAAATCAGAAGTCGAACTGTTTGCGTAGGAAAATAAGGAGGAGAATGAAAAGAACTTAAAACTAACCATTTTCTGGATGGGCCGCCCAGAAGAACCTGAGGTTTCAAAACTGTAAATTCGTTCCAAACAGTGAATTTGATCTGTTTCCAAATGGGAAAATCCGGTCCACTAGAAGATTGGAGTTCTTCATGGGTGATGGGACAATCACAAGAATCAGCAGAATTTTTTTCGGATTCAGCAGTTTGATGGCAAGGTGGAATAGAAGCCCGTTCTACAAACTTTTCTGCAGAAGTACAAAATCCAAATACGGACGATTTGCACCCCAAATAGGCAAGAAAAATTAGAATGAATCCAACGGTAAACTTTCGTTTCATATTCTTCTTCTGCAGTGATTAGACGAACCTAAATATACATTCCTAAAATAAATTCTTCAAGCCTTTTCCAGCAACAATAAAGGTTCCAATTGTAGATCCAAATTGGGGAAGGAAAAAAACGAGAAAAATGTGGAGAACTCGATTCTTCCAGAAACCAGCAAAAGTTTCTGAGTCTTCGGCAATGTGTTCAAAATCTTCCACTAAAGGTTTTCGTAAATAAGATTCGGAAAGAGCACTCACCCAACCCGCTTTAAAAATGGGAACAAAGGTTCCGATAGGAGCAGTGATGAAAGCAAGTAAAATCGAAATAGGATGAGCCCAAGCAATGAGTGCACCAAGCGCCGCAAGTCCACCTTTGATATAAATCAGTTTTGAAAAAAGATCCATACCAGCCTCTCCACCTTGACTCCAAGTGGTATAACCAATTAAACCTGCAAAAAATGCCGGATACAAAATGATACTAATATTATCCCACCATTTACGTTTGGGGACTTCATCTAACTCTGATAAGTCGTTTTGGATATGTAAGTTTCTTTCGATCCCTGCTAAATGACCCGCTCCAACAACAGCCAAAACTTTTTTTACTGACTTACCTTCTGTCGATCTTCGAATTTTTTCAGCTAAATATACATCCCTTTCATCGATGATGACATGTTTCACTGACTCGTATTTCTTTGGGATTTGTGAGAATAAATCCTTTAGAATGTCTTCAGACTTCATCTCTTCAATTTTGTCATCAGACACGTCTTCCCGAACCAGAAGGGAAGCAAGTAAGGCACTGAAAAGATACATTTTTGAGAAAAACCCGACATTCCCCCAAGAGCGTTTGAGTGTGGTTTGGATTTCCCGATCCACTGCTAATACAGGTTTTTTTAGTGTTCGTCCCATAGTGATGGCTTTACGCATCTCATCACCAGGTTTGATATCTTTATTACCGATTTTTTTCTGAAAGGAAGAGAGGATGAGACTGGATAAAAGTAACCACATCTTTCTTTCTTTAAATACTTTGAATATATCTAATTTTTTTAAATAATCGGGATCTTCTACCGACTTCATCCTTGATTCACATAACTCAACACAAATGACATCAGGTTTTAATGATTGTATCATTTTTTCGACTTCATCTACACTTTGTTTGGAAACATGTGCCGTTCCCAGAATGTGGACTTCGGTTTTTCCGATGGTTTGGAAGAGATAAGGTTCTGTTGTTTTGAAACCTTTTTTGGCAGATTTTCTGGCAGGAGTTGTTTTTTTGATTGAACGCATAAGGAAAGGTTACTATCTATAATACCTAAGTAACGGTTCCTCTCTCTAGAAACAAGTAGAATGTCTATAAAATCCAAAATCATCAATGTGGGAATTGCCGATATTAAGGTCGGAAAAGATACGGATGTGCTTAGAACTACACTAGGTTCGTGCATAGGAATTGTTTTGTATGACCCAGATCAGAAAGTGGGGGCAATTTCTCATATCATGCTTGCCAAAGATCCAACAGGGAAGGACGCAACCAAGTTTCCACACAAATATGGAGAAACGGCCTTACCCATCCTCATAGAAATGATGAAACAACAAGGATCCAATATTGGCCAGTATTCCTGCAGAATGTTTGGTGGAGCCTCCATGTTTAAGGGAATTAACTCCCAATTTTTGCAAAACATCGGGGAACAGAACATCGCTATTGTTAAAAAATTCATGGAAGATAAAAAAATTCCCGTCATAGTAGAAGATGTTGCGGGAAATGAAGGACGAACCATCAGTCTTTACTGCGACGACGGGCGCGTGTTGTTAAAAAAAGCTGGTATGGAAAAATACCTTTATAAGGTGCGTTAGGCGAATATGCTAAAATCAAAAGTAGATGAAGTATTACAAGACGTAAATAAACTACCAGCGATTTCGGCGGTGGTGTCTAAGGTTTTGGAAAAACTCCAAAAACCTGACGTAAATATCGCTGACCTTGCGCAGGAAATTTCAAAAGACCCGGCAATTACTGCAAACGTGATTAAACTTTCCAATTCTGCATATTACAGGGCATCAAAACCCATTCGTACTGTCCAAGAAGCACTGATGACTCTTGGAATCAAAACAGTAAAGGAAATAGTCCTTCTGACAGCGGCCAAAGGAATCCTTTCACAAGACCTAAATAGTTATCAATTGGAGGCAGCACAACTTTGGACTTCTTCCTTACTTGTTGCTGAACTTTCTAGTAAAATCGTACAACATAAAAAACTCAAAATTGATAAAGACCTAGCTTTCACTTCTGGATTACTTTGTAGTGTTGGGAAAATTGTTCTCGCTCAGTTCTTTAGCCCCGTGATGATGCAAATCAAAACAGATCTAAAAGACAACCAAGAACCCTTCCCCGTGTTAGAGAAAAAGTATTTTGGATACACTCACATGGAAGTGTCTGAAAATCTTTTAAAACGCTGGAACTTTCCACTGGAACTCACTGACGTTGTGGCAAATTACCTAACACCAGAAAATTCAAAAAGTAATCCTCTTCTCACTTCTGTTGTGCATATTGCAAGCATCCTTATAGTAGTTTCTGGGATTGGAATCGATATTGGTGGTGAGTCTGTTCCGATTTCACCATTTGCCCTCAGCCAAACAGGTGTTACAGAGGCCGATATTGAAACTTATTTTGTTCATATCCCCGATTTACAAGCCGGTCTTGCAGATTTATTGAATGTATAGTTTCTAATTGTTAATTTCAAAATTGATCCGATTTTTATGAATATTATCTTTATTGGGGCAAGGGGTGCTGGAAAATCCAAAGTTTCGCGTTCCCTTTCCAAACAAACCGAGTTCCCTGTTGTTTCCACAGATTCCATAGCAGTGTACGAGTCGGGTGGAATCTCTATCCCTAAATTCGTGGAAAAATCTGGTTGGAAGGCCTTTCGTGAGTTAGAATATTCTATTTTGAAAAAACTACAAACTGCGGATGGTATCATCATCGATTGCGGAGGAGGAATCCTCTTTGATTTGGATGAATCCGGAAACGAAATTCCCAGTAGTAGAAAATTAGATTTACTCCGTAGTATCGGAAGGATCGTTTATTTGGAACGTGGGATCGAAGAACTGATTGAAAAAGTAAAGGGAGATTCCACAAGGCCCGATCTTTCCAAAGTCACTTCTTACCGCTCCATTTTAGAAAAAAGACTTCCCGTTTACCAAGAAGCAGCCCATTTTAAGTTAAATCTTTCTAAACTTTCGAAAGAAGAGGCCGCAGAACGAGTCTTAGACTGGCTTGGGATTAAATCTAAATAATTCACCAACTCCCACTTGATCCCCCACC